>JAPLMV010000207.1 GCA_026386835.1 Planctomycetota bacterium
AGATATTTCAGCCACAATAATCGCAAAAAACGAATTTGGCGGCTGATTATCGTTTCTTTGATACACCCCAACCCCCTGTCACCGTCTGAAAAACAAGTTTTTCAGCAATTCTTAGCATTATCCAGCTCTGGGGATGATACAACCATCCTTAATTTACTGATATGCTCAAGGATTTCCCGAAACAACACCTTTGACACCTGCGCCTGTGGCCAAATAATCATTAAAAATCTCTCTTTTGCTTCTAAGAAAATACCCTTATAATGTAAAGGTCGAATTCGTTTTGGAGCAAATATGGGATATTTTCGGAAAAATATTGAAAAGGCACAAGGATATACGCCGGGCTTTCAGCCAAAAGAGGCTGGCGTGGTAAAACTGAATACTAATGAAAATCCCTATCCGCCTTCTCCAAATGTCTTAAAGGTGCTGGCTGAAATTAAATCCGAACAGCTTCGCAAGTATCCCGACCCGATGGGGACCGAATTTCGCCAGGCAGCCGGTGAGCTTAATGGTGTTCCCGCCGACTGGATTATGTGCTGCAATGGCGGTGATGAGCTACTTTCAATGGCGGTGCGGGGGTTCTGCGATGAGAAACGGCCGCTTGCATATCCTGTGCCGACATATTCGCTTTATCCGGTACTTGCCGAACTGCAAAACTGCAAAGCGATTGAAATTCCATTTGATAGCGAATTTAAGCTCCCTGCTAAATTGGTCAAAGCCGGAGCGGCGTTGACGATTGTATGCAATCCCAATGCCCCCAGCGGGAGCTTTGTAAATGCCGATGAATTGGCATCGCTGGCAGATGAATTAAAAGGAGTATTGCTTATTGACGAGGCTTATGTTGATTTTGCGGAAAACAACTGCACACAATTAGTAAAAGATTTCGATAATGTAATTATACTGCGGTCGATGAGTAAAGGGTATTCGCTTGCAGGTCTGCGTTTTGGATATGCAATTGCCCAGTCGAGTTTGATAGAAGGGCTGTTGAAGCTAAAGGATTCCTACAATGCTGATGCCGTTGCCATTGCCGCTGCAGCCGCAGCCGTAAAAGACCAGCGGTATTTTAAGGAAAATGTCGAAAAAATAAAAAGAGAACGCCAAAGATTAACGCAACAGTTGCATACGCTCGAGTTTAATGTGCCGAATAGTTTCTCGAATTTTGTTTTCGCCGAGAACACCAATCGAAAATCCAGCGAAATTTTTGAGAAGTTAGTCCAGCGAAAAATTTATGTCCGATACTGGAATCAGCCGGGCATAGATAATAAGCTAAGAATTAGTATAGGTACACCTGAGCAAAATGATAAACTGCTGTCGGCATTGAAAGAAATCTTGTCAGAATAAGGATATTCTTATGAAAAAAAGAACCGCCAAAATCAACAGGCAAACAAAAGAAACGGATGTTGCCGTTGAGCTTAATCTCGACGGCGTCGGCAAATACCAGATTGATACCGGCATCGGTTTTTTAGACCACATGCTGACGCACCTCAGCAAGCACGGCAAAATCGACCTTATCGTCAAGGCCAAAGGCGACCTGAATGTCGATTCGCATCATACTGTCGAGGATATTGCCATAAGCCTGGGCGAGGGATTAGTTAAGGCAATAGGCGATAAGAAAGGCATAGCCAGGTACGGCTATAGTTCGGTGCCGATGGAAGATGCGCTGGCCAATGTGTCAATAGATTTGTCGGGGAGACCAAGCTGCGTTTATAATGTCCAGTATCAGACAGAAAAAATCGGCGATTTTGATGTCGAGTGCATCGAGGAAATGCTGCGGAGTTTTTCAAACACCGGCAAGTTTAATCTGCATATAAACGTGCCTTACGGGACAAACAGCCATCATATAGCCGAGGCGATTTTCAAGGCGATGGGGCAATCGCTTGCCGCAGCGGTAAAAATCGTCGGCGACGATATACCAAGCACAAAGGGAACACTGTGATTGAAGAACATGACCATGAATATCGTACCGGAATCGGCACCGACATCCATCGGCTGGTCGCCGACAAAAAGCTTATGCTCGGCGGAATTTATGTTCCCTACCCTGCCGGCCTGCTTGGCCACAGTGACGGCGATGTCGCACTGCATGCGATTATAGATGCCCTGCTTGGAGCAGCCGGTCTGGGCGATATAGGGACATTGTTTCCGGAGACCGACCCGAAGTTCAAGGATGCAGACAGTAAAGGACTTTTACTTGACATCAAGGGGCGTTTGGAGGAAAAACGCTGGGTAGTGGTCAATGTCGATTTGATAATACACGCAGAAGAGCCGCGGCTTGAGCCGGTCAAGGCGCAGATAAAAAGGTGTATCGCAAGTCTTTTAGGCATTGATTTTACGGCGGTCAATGTTAAGGCCAAGACAAATGAAGGCCTTGACGATATCGGCACAGGCCAGGCAATAGCCGCTACGGCAACCGTGCTTTTGAAAAGAAAATATAAAAGAACGTTATAGTAAAGGTATTCATAGATGACTTTGCAATTATATAACAGCTTAACCAGACGGCTTGAGGAATTTAAGCCGTTAAAAGAGGGTCAGGTTGGGATTTATGTTTGCGGCCCCACGGTGTACGGCCATGCCCATTTAGGACACGCCAAAAGCTATGCAAGTTTCGATGTGCTGGTTCGATACCTCAGGTATCTCGGGTACAGCGTAACATACATCCAGAACATAACCGATGTTGGGCATTTGACCGATGACGCCGATGCGGGCGAAGATAAGCTGGCTGTTGCGGCTAAAAAAGAAAAAAAGCATCCGATGGCACTGGCTGAATACTATACCCGCAGCTATTTTGAGGATATGGACAAATTGAACTGCGTTCGGCCCGATATAAGCCCAAGGGCAAGCGGCCACATTGTTGAGCAGATAGAGCTTGTTAAAATCCTGCTCGATAAGGGCTATGCCTACGAAGTCAACGGTTCGGTGTATTTCGAGGTATCAAAATTCAAAGACTACGGCAAACTGTCGGGCAGAAATATTGAAGAAATGCAGGCAGGCGCCCGCGTGGAGGTTTCACCTGACAAAAAGAATCCCGCCGACTTTGCGCTCTGGAAAAAAGCAGAAGCAAATCACATTATGCAGTGGCCAAGTCCGTGGGGGATGGGTTTTCCCGGCTGGCACCTCGAATGTTCCGTGATGAGCATGAAATATTTAGGCAAAACAATCGACATCCACGGCGGCGGTATGGAAAATAAATTTCCGCATCACGAATGCGAAATAGCACAGTCGGAAGCAGCCAACGGTGTCCAGTTTGTCAAATACTGGCTGCACAATAATATGGTTACCGTTGACGGACAAAAGATGGGCAAGAGTTTGAATAATTTCATCACACTCAAACAGGCCTTTGCTAATTCACCCGAGCCAAAACACGATAAATTATCCAGAAAATATGACCCGCTGGCTGTCAGGCAACTGATTCTTACCAGCCATTATCGAAGTCCCATTGATTTCTCCGATGCAGCCCTTACCGCGGCACAAAGCGGGTACGATAAAATTACTGCTACGGTTTTAGCCGTAAGAAAACAATTGAACCTTGCACCACAGGGGCAAATAGATGCCAAAGTCGTAGAGCGGTTGAATCAGTTGAAGAAAAAATTCGAAGATGCGATGAACGATGACCTCAACACTTCCATAGCACTGTCGGTTATGTTTGACCTTGTTCGGCTGTCAGGAAAATTGCTTGAAGATAGCGGTACGACAAAAGAAACGCTTCTTGCCGTGGACGATATGTTCAGGAAATTGGGTGGCGACGTTCTGGGCATTGTGAAAGACCAATACGAGCAGACAAGCGGAGGTGACGAAAAAATAATTGATAGTCTTGTCAAAGGGTTCATCGAGCAGCGTGCCGATGCGCGCAATCGAAGAGATTTTGCAATGGCTGACGCTATCCGTAACAAGCTTATTGATATGGGTATTATCCTTGAAGATAAGCCGGGCGAGACCGTGTGGAGAATGAAATGATAATACTCGGTATAGACCCTGGCTTGCAGACCTGTGGGTACGCCTTTCTTGAGACTGACCAGGTAGGTCAAAAGCTTATTGAGGCTGGCGTATTCCAGACCAATGTCGCCATGCCGATGGAAAAAAGGTTAAATCAGATTGCCGAGGATATCCAGGCGCTTTTGGAAAAATTCAAGCCCTCTATTGTGGCCATAGAGGAATTGTATTCCCATTACGAGCATCCCAAAACCGCCATATTGATGGGACACGCAAGAGGTGTTATACTGCAGAAATGTGCCGAGGCGATGGTTGCCGTCAGAAGTTTCAACGCAACGCGTATAAAAAAATCGGTTACAGGCAACGGCAGGGCGTCAAAGGAGCAGGTGCAAAGGACGATTCAGACTCTCTTTGCCCTTTCCACTTTGCCGGAGCCCAACGATGTCGCCGATGCTATGGCAGTGGCTCTTTGCTGTGCAAATTCTATGGGACAAGAGAAGGTATTGGAAAAAGCTAACTATGATAGCAAGAATTGAAGGCAAACTTGTTCGGCTCGATAACGACACCGCCCTTGTTCAGGTCGGTGCGGTCGGCTATGAAGTTATGCTGCCCGGCTACTGCATAAATTCGCTCTCGGATAAAATCGGCTCGGATATCGTTCTATGCACGATGGAGTATTACGAGGGCTCGCCTGGCGGCGGAAATCTCATACCACGAATGGTCGGCTTTTTGAATACGAGCGAAAGGGATTTTTTCACAAAGTACACAAGCGTCAAGGGTATAGGCATAAAAAAGGGTTTAAAGTCGCTCAGTATCCCCATTGCCACGATAGCATCGGCGATAGAAAACGGCGACGACAAGATATTGATGTCCCTGCCGTCGATAGGAACACGAATGGCTCAGCAGATTATAGCCGAGCTCAAGGGCAAACTTCAGATTTTCGCAGCGGCTGAAACTTCGAGGACAGCCGCCGCAGGATTTAGGCCCTTCCAGGCAGAGGCACTGGAGATTCTTATTGCCTGGGGCGAGAAAAGAAATGAGGCGATGGAACTTGTCGAGTTGGCCTGTAAGAGACACCCTGGTGTAAAATCAGCAGAGGAGCTTGTGCCGCTTGTCTATAGATTAAAACAGGGCATTGAAGTGTGAAAAGAAAAATCAAAAATTAAAATGCAAATATAAAAATTGCGGAATGAAGACTGAATAAATTATTAACCACGGATTTTCACGGA
>JAPLMV010000106.1 GCA_026386835.1 Planctomycetota bacterium
TAGCGAGTTCCAAATGGCCGAAAGAATCAGAGGGTGCAAAAATTTTGACGCCGCAGGTGTTTTTTGTGCCGGAGGGTGCAGTAGTAATGGGTCCGGTGGTAATGAAAGGCATTGAGTTTGTCGTTACTATAGAGTTGAGGCCGGTTTTTGATGCAAAAGGACTTCTAAACTTGAATGTCGAGCATGTCAAAATAGGGGCGATGAATATAACTTTGGTTGCAAGAATTGTCGCACGAAAGATGTATACGCAACAGCTTGACAAATCAGAGGTTGACACGGAAAATATTCTCGCAAAAATAGCGGGGTCTCTGTTGAATGGCGAGCCGTTTGAGCCGGTTTTTAAGGTAGAGAAAAAGAAAGTGCGGATTGAGAAAATAAAAATTACGCAGGGGAAACTGACGGCTCGTCTAATTCCTTTGAGTTAATAGCGGATAGCGGCAGTTTAATTTTCCAATCTTATCGGCAAAATAACATTTGTTATTCCATCCCATTGTAAACGCCGCTGAATAGCAAAAGCAGCCTCGTTATGCAGCAGCCTGTGATAAAATTTCTCAAGCCTAAACGAAAGCTGTCCTGAAAAGACGGTGGATTTTGGAAATTCCCTTGAGACATCAAGTGCCATGTTGGCGGCTGTATCGACCAGGTCGGCGCCAACATCCATCCTGTATTCGGCAGGAAATCCGAGTTTGCGAGCAAGTTCAACATACTTTTCCAAAGATTCTTTCACAGATTTTTTTAAATCGTCCAGGCCTTCTTTTCCCTTAAATGCGCCCTGGTCTATAACAGCCACAGAAACAAATACGAAGTTTTTATACATGCCCGGAAACGAGCGGATAATAGAAAACAAGGTATGGACGCCAAAGCCGTTAAAACTGCTGACAAGGAGTACTGCGGTCATGTTTTTTTTATCTATTGCAGAGGTATTAACAGGTCCGGATGGCGGCATCCTTGCAAGGATTTTATCCAGCTGCATCAACTGAGTTTTTACTTTCGAATAGTGGCTGTTGATTATGTAACACAAAGCTATGAGAAGCAGCGTAATGACGAGAGTAATCCAGCCGCCCTGGCCGAATTTTTCAAATATTGTTACCAGAAGAATGGTCAGGCAAAAGATGAGCCCTGTCAGGTGGACGCTGAGATGCCGTTTCCATTTCGGCTGAGTCGCTCGTTTTTTTATAAAAAACCGTGACATTCCAAACTCAGACAATGAGAATGTAATAAAAACGTTTATAGAGTACATAACCACAAGGGTCGAAATCGAGCCGTGTGCATAGAACAAGACCGCAATCGCAGCTATTGCAATCATTAGAATTCCATTACGCATCGTCAGGCGTTCTGAGAATGAGGCAAACCGATGAGGCAGCCAGGAATCAACTGCCATATTTGCCATAACGCGAGGAGCATCGATAAAGCCCGCCTGTGCAGCGACCAGCAGGAGTGCTCCTTCGGATAAAATAGTTATAAGAGCTATGAAAGAGCCGCCATACCAGTTACCAAACAAACTATCCGCAAGAATGGAGTTGAAAGTTTTTCCGGGAATTGGCGTAAGTGCGAAAAGCAAATAACATAAAAGAAGTCCAGCAGCGGTAATGGCAAGTGAAGCGGCCATATAGAGCATGGTGCGTTTACCTGTTTGGACTTTCGGGTCTCTCATAATCTGCAATCCGTTCGAAACGGCTTCTATGCCTGTATAGGTACCGCCGCCAAGAGAATAAGCCCGCAGAAAAATAAGAAGAATGCCCATTTTGCCGATGCTGGAAAGGTCGTTAGTGAAATTGTTATGGAAACCGCTGACGATGGGCTTTATCTGTCCAATGTGGCTGAATATGCCGTAACCAAGCATAAGGACATGGGTGATTACAAAAGCGATAAAGATAGGCGCTAAAATAACTATCGATTCCTTAACTCCCCTGATGTTCAGGAGCATCAGCAAAATAATTAATAAGGCAGCCGCCAAAACCTTGAATTTATGAACTTCTATCGGCAGATAGCTGAACATCGCATCGACAGAGGAAGTAATAGAAACGGTGATGGTTAATATATAATCGACAATCAGCGCACAGCCTGATACAACACCCGCTTTTTGACCGAGTATGTGAGTGGCGACTATGTAACCGCCGCCGCCGTGCGGAAAAT
>JAPLMV010000255.1 GCA_026386835.1 Planctomycetota bacterium
GGGATACCTATACACAGAGAAGAATTGAAGCAATATACCTATTCCAGCAAGAATGAAAATGAAACATATGCCTATTCTTATTTCGCCGGCGTATACCCTTTGTCAGGAGTAACAGTGGCACAAACTGCGGTCGCATGAGAATTATCAGGAAATACAGTTGCATTTTGTGAATTCGCAACAGTTTTTAAAAACGTCACAAACTTCAGTGCTTTCTCTGCAAAGACTTATGGGTACCTTTTTGTTAAAACTGCGAATTACATCGGTAAGAAACCTGTAAAACTCAATTCGTTTCGCGGGCGGGTAGCGGAGTTTACCGTCTGAAGCACCTTTGACAAGGCCACAGTTACAGAACATGTTTGCACATTGGCCATAAGCATTGACAGTGAGTCCGAGATGACCCGGCAGCAGTCTTAACATCCCTATTGTGATGTTCTCGGGTTCAGTGACGGTAAGTGCTTTTTGGATCAGGTCGGAGTATCCGCTCCGCCAGTTTGTGTAAAGTATACCAGGGTCGATACGGAATCTGGTTCGATAGCCGTGGTTTTGACAAGTTTTAGCCGCTTCAATTCTCTGGTTTAACGATGCGGTGCCTTGCTCAAGGCGGGTTATTATTTCCGATGGATTCAGACTCCAGGAAACGACTGTCTGCTGGTTAGGCTTAAGGGCTAACAGATTATTAATATTGTTGCTTTTGGTGAGCAACATCAGATAAGCGTTTGAGAAATCGGAAAAAAAAGGAATAAGCATGGTTGTCAGATTTGTTATATGGTCAAGGGCAAGGCTATCAAGCATCTCACCCATATTAAAGCAGATTTTGCCGGATGAGTCCGCCATGACTTTTCGTATCTGCCTAAACATAGTGTCATAATTAATATTGACTTTGATATAAGGAGCATATTTACGATAGATAAAGGCCAGATAGCAGTATGTGCAATAATAGGGACAGCCATTCGAGAGAGGAACTAGCTTGTAGTATGGGCGGCATCTTAGATTTGTACCGAGTCGGCCATCAAAATGCCCCACGAATGAGGAAGCTTCGCCTATCATCAGAGTACGTTTGCCTTCCAGCAGCACCTGGCCTGGTGAAGTGTTCGACAAAGGCGGCATTCGCTGATGCTCTATCAACTGAACCTGCGACGACGGGAATAAGTCCAAAATTCGCTGTGCATCGGGATGGCTCGCTATTTTCCGCCACAACAATATAGTCCGCGGTTTGAATGTTTTTGCTGTATCCATAAGTAAACTTTTGCAAGACGCTGAAATATTTTTTTCAGCTCAGGGCAGTATTATAACAAAGAATACAAATTTATCTAAAATTAAGGAGAAATGTGATGAAAAAAATTACAGTAACATTAATTCTGGCAGGTGTTTTACTGGCAGGGTGCGAGAGTCTTCGTTTTGCACCGAGCGAGTCGCAGAAGCAGAACGCATGGCTTCACAATCGAACCGCAATGGCAGCAGTCCAAGCGGCAAAGGATGAAAATGCCTCAAAGAAGTTGCAGTCACTGACGGGGCTGTCGGAACTGCAGAGCAGGCCGTTTGTCGCATATTACGGGATGCCGAAAGAATGTCCGCCTGCAGAGACGGCTGAGCAGATACTTGCCGAATCGAATGTTCAGCTTGCACAAACGGCGTTGAGCGAATCAGTCCAAAGGCCTGATATATGGCAGGTTGCGGATGAAACATTTGGGCTGGCTATCGGTATCTGCGGCTTATTGGGCGGGGTATATGGTACAAGAGCAATCAGGTTTTTACAGGATGCACAGACAAAATCGAAGGCGTTAAAGGAGATTATCCAAGGCAATGAGCTCTTTAAGCAGCAAAACGCCGAGGCAGCAGCCAGCTTCAAAGAAGCACAGAAGAACCAGTCAACTGAGACTAAGCAGATAGTTGCAGCGATGAAGTGAAAACCACCTTTGGCTGGATACCAGATGTTTCTGTGAAATCCGGTAGGTTTTCTATAGAATTCAGGGGAAATGCTCTGTCGCAAAAAAAAGAAAAAAATTTCTTGACAACTGCCCTCTTTTTTGGTTTGATATTCTCATTAGGAATAAAGAGTAGGTCTTTGTCCCTCAAAGGCGTACTCTTGGTAAAAAATGAGGGAAATTAAGTTAATGGTCTATTATAAAGACCTAAGGAGCGCAATAGTGGCTACTGGTACAGTAAAATGGTTTAATGAGAGCAAAGGTTTTGGTTTTATCGTCCCCGATGACGGCACCCCGGATGTGTTTGTTCATCATTCCAATATCGCAGCGGAGGGGTATCGTTCACTCGACGAAGGCCAAAAGGTCGAGTACGAAACAGGTCAAGGCCGAAAAGGTCCTGAAGCTACACAGGTAAAGCCCGTTTAATTTGAAAAATGCGGTCTAAAACACAGGCCCCGCCGAAAGGCGGGACCTTTTTTGTCCTTTTTGTTTCTATTTATTAGAACGACATTTGTTTTCCTGCCCATTTTTTTGTACTACTATCTATCATCTTCTTGTTTTTTCTGCACGTTTTCTAAGTAAGGCTGTCGTAACGTATATATTAGCAAGTAGTTACGATTTGTTTTGAATTTTTGTCTTCTGGTCATTTGAATTTGTTTCGGATTTCGAAATTAGTGCTTCGGATTTGGCTGCGGCTCTGCCCGCCGGGCCTATCTTTTATTTTTCCATGCTTGCATAGTTCTCTTTTTAAATTAAACTACTTAAACTGACCGATTATGCAAAACAAAAATACAGTTAAAATAGTCATCCCGACGAAGTCGGGATTCCACAATTTTGCACTTTTAACTTTAATTTTTGAACTCTCAAACTGACCGAAGGTCAGTTTGAGTAAACTATTAGTGTATGGATAAAGACCTTAAAAATAAAACGCTCGGCGAGCTTGAGCAATTGGTTATTGACCTCGGACAAAAAAAATACCAGGCCAAATATATCTTCAGCTTCATCCACGCATTGAACGCCCCTGACATCTCGCAGATAACGCCGCTGGCTAAAGATTTCCGAAAACAGCTAACCGATAACGGCTTCTACATTTCAAAGTTGAACACAGTCGAAACTTTCAATGACCCCGATGGTACTGTTAAATATCTTTTTGAATTACCCGACCGTTGCCGTATCGAAACAGTCCTTTTGTCAGATGACCAGAGAAAAACTCTGTGTGTTTCTACTCAGGTCGGCTGTGTGATGAACTGTGTATTCTGTGCCACAGGTAAACTCAAATTTCGCCGCAACCTCACCGCCGCCGAGATTGTCGACCAGGTAAATACCGTTCAATCGAAGGATTCCAAAATCAGCAATGTGGTCTTTATGGGTATGGGCGAGCCGATGGAAAATTATGATTCCGTTATCAAGGCCGTGCGAATACTAAACCACCCGCAGGGCAAAAACATCGGCATAAGACATCTTACCGTCAGCACCTGCGGAATTATCCCCGGCATCCTGAAACTGGCACAGGAAGATATTCACCCTCGATTAGCCATATCCTTAAATGCCCCGACCAATGTCCTGCGTTCAAAGCTTATGCCCATCAACAAAAAATATCCGCTCGAAAAACTGCTCAAGGCGGTGAGCACTTATCAAAATACTACCGAACTCCGTGTTACTTTCGAGTACATACTCATTGACGGCTTGAACGATACAGTTCTCTATGCCCAAATGCTCGCCAGATTGCTGCGTGGTCACAAGTGCAATATAAATCTGATTGAATACAACCCTCCACGAGTTACGAGCGACCAGCGACGAGCGACTGTTTTTGCTGCCAGTGACAGAACCGCTATGAAGCGATTTGCCGCCGTCCTTGAAAATGCAGGAATTGAAACCACAATTCGCTTAAAAAAAGGTCAGCAGATAAACGCCGCCTGCGGCCAGCTTGGCGCCGACCTGCTCAATATTTAATCCCACAACTCGAATATCACGTTATAGCAACCAACAACAGGAATTTAGCTTATGTCCTGCGTTTTCTTAACATAACCACGCCCAAACCAAGCAGAAAAAGCGTGGCGGGTTCGGAGGGTGCCTACTGAGAAATCAAGTTAAACAATTCGTTTGCCATCTCAGCGTCCATGGTTTTTAAGATTTTGTATTCTTCAAGGGCAGAGCCCTTGTCTCCAGTTGCAAAATAGGCCGCCCCAAGATTATTGTGTGCCTCGGCATAATCTGGTTTGATTTTAATGGCCTGCTTAAAGGATTCTATTGCATCTTGATAGCGGCCAAGGCCGCCATAGGCAACCCCAAGATTATTATGTGCTTCGGTATCATCCGGCTTGATTCTTATGGCCTGCTTATAGGCTTCTATCTCATTCTGATAGCGGCCAAGTTCGCCATCCCCTTTAACCACTCGAAGATACTCAGTGTGTTGGTCTCGGAACAGCCATTTCATGTAGCCAATTAGTGCAAAGTTGCAGGGGGCCAAGACGAGGATGACGACAACAAGAGTGATGATTCCAGTGAGGACGCCACCTTTGATATTAGCCAGTGGGCCGGGCAAATACGAAGGGAACCATGCTAACGGAATGACGACTGTACCGAGAACTTGGATAATGAGATTCGAGACAGCCAAGGGTAAGAGCGACCAACCGTGATTCCA
>JAPLMV010000239.1 GCA_026386835.1 Planctomycetota bacterium
TATCGATATTCGTACTCAATTTGTAAAGATTAAAGCCGTATTGGCCGATAAAAACGTTGTGGTATTTTTGAATACGTTGATTTTGTCATGTTTATCAAAGAAAATTTAATTTTTAACTTTAGTAAACTCCTTTTAGACCGATAAGAAATACAAATGTGTAAATAAGCAATATAAGAGGTAAGTTTTTTTGTCGATTTTTTAAGTTAGAGTTGCCTGTAATAATGAAAAAGACAAAACGACAACTGGTTCTCAACAAGGGAAGAGAGAAATTCATATTTCGCTACGACAGCGGCTGCGAAGACAATCTGCTGGACGCCCTCATCGAACAGGCCAAAGATAAGCGTACAAATTTTGACTGGTTTGATGCTGCAGTTCTCAGTTTCAAGCTGACACAGTCTCTTATCGGACAGGCAGACGAGCTTCTGCGGGAAAACAAAAACGCGCAAATTCACATCAATCCGATACAAACTGAATGAAGATAACAGTAAAGAACTAAATATAATCAGACAGGCAGGTGCGATTATGGAAGATAATTTAATTGTACAAGAGTTCCTGAACTATTTGAATTTTGAAAAGCGGTTTTCTGAACATACGGCCAAGTGCTATGGTGCCGACCTGAGGCAGTTTGGCGAGTTTCTGGTTCATCGCAGCGATGACAGTGGTTCAGATGCTGAGCCGCTTTCGATGGATGGACATCACGACGGCCCGGCTACGGCAGTGGCAACCAGACCCACAATCGACCAGTTGCTTCTAAGGGTGGATGTCAACACAGTGAGGTCGTACCTGTCCTTCCTCAATGAAAAACAATACAACAAAGCGACCATAGCCCGCAAACTTGCCACGCTGCGAAGTTTTTACAAGTTCATGGTCAAGAGAAATAAGCTCAGTGCCAATCCTGTTATGTCGGTTCGAACACCCAAGCAGGATAAGAAGCTGCCGCGGTTTCTCGAATATGAAGAAGTGAAGAGATTACTTGATACCCCGCCTACCAACAGTTGGCTTGGCGCCAGAGACGGGGCTATTATGGAAACGCTTTACAGCACCGGCATAAGGGTTAGTGAGCTTGTTGCGCTTAATATGAGCGATGTAGATTTCCTCGGAGAGGTTGTGCATGTAAGAGGCAAGGGTAAAAAGGAAAGGATTGCACCGATAGGGTCGTCGGCTTTGCAGGCAATTCAGCATTATATGGAGTTCAGGAACAAAAGGGCACAGAGCAACAGCAATTTTGACCCTAAGGTTTTGTTCGTCAATAAGCATGGCAGGCGTCTTAGCACCAGAAGCGTACGCCGCAAGATGGATAAATATCTCAAAATAGCAGGGCTTGACCCCTCGATTAGCCCGCACACCCTGCGGCACAGCTTCGCAACGCACATGCTCAACAGCGGTGCTGATTTACGAAGTGTTCAGGAACTGCTTGGCCATCAATCGCTTTCGACAACTCAGATTTACACGCATCTTACTACAGGCAGGCTTAAAGAAGTATACGAGAAAGCTCATCCTCGACAAGCCGACCAGCAGGATGGCGAAAAAACCGACAATACATAAACTGAGCAAATAGTTGTTCGGTATCAGAAATAAAAAGCAGGGATAAAACCCTGCTGGGTGTACCTGCCCTGAGCTTGTCGAATGGACCTGCCGTTTGTAGACGGATTTTTCTTATGCTGCAAGGGGTTTTCTTACCTTTCACACCCTTCTCACTCTTCACACCTTTCCCACTTTCTTACTTTTGTTTATTTCCCCTT
>JAPLMV010000057.1 GCA_026386835.1 Planctomycetota bacterium
AATATAAAAAAGAACATAAAAATCATCGGCACGAAAATTAGCAAGATGCCGTCATTTTTCCAGTTAAAGTTCATAATTATAGCCCATTAGCAAGTAATTACTCTTCGAATCCGTATTTGCCTAAAATTTTAACGAACCTGACATCGCAGATATTTCTTTGCAACAGTTTCCCTTTTTTCTTTTCGCCCAGTATAAGTTCCTGCACGCCGCCCGAGCCGACCGGTGCGACCATCAGCCCTTCATCAATGAGCTGGTCAGCAAGCACATGCGGAATTTGCGGCAGTGCTGCGGTAACAATAATCCTGTCGAATGTTCTTTTTTCGCGCCAGCCGCAACTGCCATCGCCGATATAAAATTCAACGTTTTTTATACCCAATCTGCCCAGAACCGCCTGTGCGGACTCGGACAATTCGTTGCATTTTTCAACAGTATATACTTTTTTTGCCAGTTTGCATAAAACGGCGGTCTGGTATCCGCTGCCTGTCCCGATTTCCAGCACCTCGCAGTGCTGATTGACCCGCAGTGCCTGCGTCATCAGTGCGACGATATAGGGCTGGGAAATCGTCTGGCCGCACCCGATTGGCAGCGGACCGTCGGCATAAGCCTGAAAACGGTATGACGGCGGGATGAACTCCTGACGCCTTATTTCAGCCATTACCTTTAGTACGCCGGGGTCGGTTATATCCCTGCCTTTGAGGTCGTGTTCTAACATCTGCCTGCGGGCCTGCGCAAATTTATCTTCAACTCCGTTGGTCTGCATAGCTTTAATAATCGTCTTTACCGGCCTATTTTGCAAATCAATTTTACGACAAAATTAAGCTGGTTGCTATTGCCTTTGCAAAGGATATAATGCATTTGTCAGTTAATTTTAAGGAGCTCAAAATGAAAACTAAAAAAGTGCTTTTTTATTTATTGGCTGCTGTTTTGACCGGCTGCGTGCCGGTTATGTCTCTCAATCCGCTCAGCAGCGAAAAGGACGCCGTTTTTGAAGATAAATTGTTGGGAACATGGGTGGGTAATGACTCCAATACCACCTGGGAGTTTAAAGGGCCTGATGTAACTGAAAAAGCCTATGTCTTACTATTCTCGCAAAGAGAAGATAAAAAGGAGGCGAAGGGCTTGTTTTTTGCTCGTTTGGTAAAAATTGAGAACAGATTTTTTCTTGATGTTTACCCAAACCAATGGCCATCAGGAGTATTGGAAGACCCGAACAAAACTGTGTGGTTTTATAATTCGTTCTTTTTTGTACCGGTTCACACGTTTATAAAAATTGATTCGTTTGAACCTGAATTGAAGTTTCGGTTGACGGATGATGATAAGATGAAAGAGCTTTTCGATAAAGACCCTAATGCAGTAAAACACGAGTTTTACAAGGATAACAAATTTGTTTTAACTGCATCTACAAAAGAATTGCAGGCCTTTGTGCTTAAATATGCAGATGACAACAGAGTATTTTCAAATGAAATTAAACTGGTTCGAAAAAAGGCCGAAGAACCGAACAGCATCGACCCGAATCATACCTCGAAAGAAACCCAGTAAAGGCAATAATTTTATGACAACCCCGATGGAATTCAGACGCTATCTTGTAGATATAGACTCGATATCGACGCAGCAGCTTTTTACGGATTGCCTTGTGATAGGGGCAGGCGTGGCGGGGCTTCGGGCAGCCATCGAAGCCGCACAGAGCCGAAATGTTATCATTGTATGCAAGGCAACCTTGCAGGATAGCAACACCTGGATGGCACAGGGCGGCATCGCCTCGGTGGTCGGCAAGGACGATACGTTTGAATCGCACATAGCCGACACGCTTCATACCGGCTGCGGAATATGCGACGAAAAAATTGTGGAACAGGTTATCCGCGAAGGGCCCGCACTTATCCGACAACTGCTTGAATGGGGCGCCGAGTTTGATTTGACCGATGGGCATATCGCAACAACGCTCGAAGGCGGGCACAGTCACCCGCGAATAATGCATGCCCACGGCGATGAGACAGGCAGGATTATCGCACAGACCCTGATAGAAAAAGTAAAGCAGAATCCCAACATAAAAGTAATCGAAAACTTTTTTGCAATCGACCTGCTCACAGGCGACAGCGACCAGTGCATAGGGGTAATAGGCCACGACGACAGGGGGCTGCAGATAATCTGGGCGACAAATACAATTCTTGCCAGCGGCGGGGCAGGACAGCTTTACCGCGAAACAACGAACCCCGATGTTGCCACCGCTGATGGGTTGGCAATGGCCTACCGCGCGGGCGCCGTACTTTCTGATTTAGAATTTATGCAGTTCCATCCGACCACGCTTTATATCGCAGGCGCATCGCGTGCATTGATTACAGAGGCACTGCGAGGAGAAGGGGCTATACTGGTCGATATCAATGGTTATGCCTTTATGAACGATTATCACGCATCAGCAGAGCTTGCCCCTCGCGATGTTGTCAGCAGGGCCATACTTTCCCAGATGCTCAAAACAGAATCGACACATGTTTATCTCGACATTCGCCATTTCGACAAGCAGCATTTTGCGAAAAGATTTCCCCTGATTAACGAATTGTGTGAAAGTTTCGACATCGATATCAAGAGGGATTTAATACCGGTTCGGCCAAGCGCACACTACATGGTGGGCGGTGTAAAAACCGACGATTCTGGCAAAACTAACATCAAAAATCTTTACGCCTGCGGCGAGGCGGCTGCAACGACCATGCACGGCGCAAATCGCATGGGCAGCAATTCGCTTCTCGAGGGACTTGTATTTGGAAAAACGACAGGCCATTTTGCTTCCCAGTGCAAAAAAGAAGGTGCATTTCATACCATGCACCCAATGATAAAATATCATATTCCCAATTCCGACAGGACTCGCTTAGACACCGCCGACGTGAGAATTTCACTAAGGTCGCTTATGTGGCGAAATGTCGGTATCACCAGAAAGACTCAGCCGCTCATCGAAGCGCAGGAGATTATTAAATTCTGGCAGCGATATGTGATGGATAAAATTTTTGACTCCAGGACAGGCTGGGAGTGCCAGAATATGCTCACTGTCTGCCAGTTGATGGTACAGGCCGCACAGACCCGCCAGGAAAGTCGCGGCGTACATTTCAGAAGCGACTTCCCCGGCACCGATGACGAGCATTTCAAAAAACACATCGAAATAGTTCGTGGAAAATAGAACCAACTTCTGCTATAATAGGCCGTAGTTGATAGTTCATAGATAAATAATCAATTATCAATGTAAAGAGTGGGTCGGGCGGTCGCCGGTTCTTTTGGAACCGGAGGAAAGTCCGAGCAGGACAGGGCACGGCGGTGGCTAACGGCCACCCGGGGCGACCCGCGGGAAAGTGCCACAGAAAATACACAGCCGATGATCTCGACTTGTCGGGAAACAGGCAATGGTGAAATGGTGCGGTAAGAGCGCACCGCGTCGCCGGTAACGGCGGCGGCATGGCAAACCCCGCCGCCTGCAAGACCAAATATGCCGGTTAGCTGGCCCGGCTATAATCCGGCGGGTAGGTCGCATCCCGATTTATCGGGAGAGCCGGCTGGCAACAGTCGGTCAAGTTAAATGATCGCTGCCCCGAGTCAATCGGGGTACAGAACTCGGCTTACAGACCCGCTCTTTTTTTATTGAATATTATGAGTGACAACGCAGCTTACCATTTAAGGTTGTTGAAGTCTTCGACTCTAATGAACTCGACGTGGAAGTCAACGAAAAGTACGTTTGAGCCGACATTGTTGTGGTTAGCAGCGGTAATCGAATCGCTGGAGCCAAAAGGGTTTGGGCGGGGTGTTCGGGTTTCAAAAGCAAGCACTGTATTCTTCGGAACCAGCCTAAGGTCGAGACCCGACAGTCTTGTATTAAGAGCATAGTTGCTTTCGTTTTCAGAGGCGGCAAGCGAAGCGGGGCAATGTACAGGGTATAAGTCGAGGGCGTTGAGCCAGTATTCCTTTTCAGGCAAGATTCCATGAGATGCTGTATATTGTGCGAGTGCGTTGCCAATATGTTTAAGAGCCGTTTGGCAGACAATCAACTTAGTGGCTGGGCGTAATCTGCCGAAGGCGGGTAAAATGATACCAACAACAAGTATGCAAAGGATAATTCCAGAAAATATGCGGCCAAGGCCAGAATATTTCTTCCATCTAACGAGAACATGTATCGATGCGATGAAGGCAAGTAAAATCGTTGCAAATATGAGCAAAAGTGTGCTGTAGCCGAGTAATTCTTCCGTCCTGACTACGAAAGGATGGAAACCGAGTGTAGTATCGTCGTATGTATAGGCTGCTCTAAATGCCAGCGTAGTAGCCAGCATGAGAAGGGCAGAATAGAATGCGACGGTAGCAACAGAACTACGAGGTTTGGTGGGAACAGGATTGAGTTGTTCGTCAGTCATGGTAGTATTATAATCAAAACTATAAAACTGAACAACTGATATTTGTTGTGAAGATATTGAAAGTAAAAGAGCAAATGACGGCGAAAAAGGAAATGGGGCTTTTTGAGGCGTATGAAAAATTTATGAAGGTGCTTGCAGAGGCGGGGGGCCTGCTTGGCGTTATCGGAACCAAGATAAAGACAGCCTAAAACAGAACTCGGCTTACAGACCCGCTCTTTTTTTATTTTCAATTTGCGATTTCTTATTTATTATTAAATATTGTGAAAAAGTTGGGTGGCGACTGTTCGTGTGGCACAGCCGCCCTCGGCTGTGGTTCTTACGCCAGAGCGCCAGAGCAATTATTGGAGAGAGCAAAGGCGTTGAAAGTGTGATAGTTGTAACTATTACAAATAAATAGTTATAACTATTAATAAACCGCTTGTAAATGCCGATATAATAGTTATAATTAAGAAAAAGGATAGTTATAGTTGGTCAAAACGCATCTTTTAATGTTTTTGAAGAGGTTAATATGAAAAACCAGGCAGAGGAAATAAGGTCATTTATTTTAACCCAAATCCCTGCCCATCCAGGGGATATAGTTGCCGTAGCCGCCGCTGAGTTTTCGGTCAGCAGAACCACCGTGCATCGGCACTTAAAAAGACTAATTAAAGGCAAAAAAATAATCAAAAGCGGAACAACCAATAGGGCTGTGTATTTTTTATTCAGTTCTAAAAATAAAATAATCAAATCTGAAATAAAACAGGGACTTGAAGAATATCAGATTTGGAGAGATAACTTAAAGCAGGATTTCATTTCTCTCAATAAAAATGTATTCGAGATATGTGAATATGGTTTTACTGAAATTTTTAATAATGCAATAGACCACTCCGAAGGAAGTTTGATAGTTGTGCAAACCGAATGGACTGACGATGCCGTTCGAATCAGTATTGTTGATGACGGCATTGGTATCTTCAAAAAAATCAAAACCTCCCTTAATCTCGAAAATGAGCGGGAAAGCATACTTCAATTATCCAAAGGTAAATTCACAACCTCTCCTGAAACACATACCGGCGAAGGAATATTTTTTACCTCTCGTGCCTTCGATGAGTTCTTTATATTTGCAAACGGACTGTCCTATCACAAATCAAGCCTGATTGACGACTGGTTTATTGAAACAATAAAGGATAAGCACAAAAAGGGAACCATGGTTTCAATGAAAATCGGTTTTGCTTCCAAGCGTTCCCTTAAAAATATCTTTGAGGCCTATACCAACCCCCATACATACCAGTTTGATAAAACGCACATACTCGTGGAGTTAAGCAAATTAGAGGATGAAAATTACATATCTCGCTCACAGGCAAAAAGGCTTCTTTTCGGATTGGAAAAATTCCATGATATAGTTTTGGATTTTAAGGATATTGTCACCGTTGGCCAAGGTTTTGTCGATGAGGTTTTCAGGGTATTTAAGCAAAAATATCCCACCATCAAAATAACTCGGATTAACGCCAACGATGACGTTCAATTTATGATTAGTAGGAGCATAGCTCATTCAAATAATTCGTAGTCAGCATCGATATGAATTATTTATGCAAAAGCGGCTAATTCTTTTTCTTGAATTTGCCCTCGAATGAGCCAAGGCGCATTTTCACCGTTACTATATCATCCGCCATTGTCATCCCGATTTTGCCTCTGTCAAGATTTGTGTGTTTGAAGTTAAGGCCGGCAGGGTCACTTAGTTTTGCTGCCTCGGCAGGAGATGCATCCAGTTTGGCCAGAACGCTCGATACGGCCTGATTGATTAGTATGCCGCAGGTATCAATCGTTTTATTGTCCCCCCTGACCTCGTCGATATCCTTGCGGGTGTTGTCCAAAACCTGTCGTAGCATTGCTATCCGTTTTGCGTTCTCGTTGCTGTATGGCTTGTCAAACACATCGCCGCCGAGTACCATCTGGCAGTCGAACCTCAATCCCTCCCACGGCTCGACGAACAAAATCTTCGGCTTTTCATCAATCATAAACAGGTACTTTCTTTCTGCGGTCAGCTTATTTTCGTCGAACGCAACCATTTTCATCCACGTCTTGTAACCCTTTTTCTTTTCACCAGCCGAAGCAATCACGCTTGTACTCTGACTAAGCGTCTCATACTTGGATAGATTAATCATGGCAAGCACATCGGCTGTGGTGCTGATCTTCAACTCGGTTT
>JAPLMV010000249.1 GCA_026386835.1 Planctomycetota bacterium
GTTGGGAAATATCACATTTAGAACAGCGGTTTCTTTTCCAACAGTTTTTGAATTTCTTTTTTCACTTGCCGTGCAATTTTCACCGCATCTTTAGCTTCCGCCAATGAAATAGGTTCAGAAAAGCCCGGATAACGCGCCGCCGATGCGTATCCCGTTAGCTGTCTCTGCTGTTCAATGGTCAATGGAAAACGTATATGCTTGTGCAATAATGAGACTAATACCTCAATGTCATGTGTACGAGGGAATTTGATATTCTCCGCGACAAGGAACGCTTTGATATACTTTTCAACACATTGCTGGGCATGAAAACAGACCGTATCCGTCGGACACCGTTTCCCAAGTTTTAGCGTATGAGATGCATTTAACAAATCATTATTTGCTTTGGCGGTCCACTCCTGAACTACCGCTTCGAAATTGTCATTTTTGTGCATAGAGAATTTTCCCCTCATGAGCGGCAGGCCACTCTATAGTGCCTATAATGTCCTTTCGCCACTCAAATTCGTCTGGCCGCACAACAATCACATCTTTTGCTACCCCCATATCATGCAAAGCTACCCCAATCTCAACCGCTTTCTTGCGTTTTGATCCCATAACAGGCATTACAACCAAAAAATCGACATCGCTGTCCGGGCCGGCTTTTCCTGTCGCATAAGAACCAAATAAAATGACCTTTTCCGGGTCAAATCGTCGAACTATCCGATTTACCATCTCACGAATCAGTTTTTGACTCACTTTTTTCATAACTGTAATTCTGCCTTTTTATTTGCTAATAGTCAATCTTAATCAGGCACAGACCTTCCGGCGGGGCAATTGGACCGGCGGCTTTTCGGTCTTTGGCTGCAAGTATTTCTTTTATCTTTTCCGGCTTCCATCTGCCTCTGCCGATTTCGACAAGCGTCCCAACTATATTTCGCACCATATTATACAGAAATCGGTCGGCTTCGATATCTACATAAATCCACTTGTCTTCACAGGCGACATCGCATCGCGTTACCGTCCGCACAGACGTTTCTCGTTTATCCGCAGCGGCTGCAAAAGACTTGAAGTCGTATGTCCCCACAAGCATTTTCGCCGCAGTATCCATCGTACCGCAATCGAGGCTGCCCGGCCTGTGCCAGCTATTGCGGTTCTGCAGCACATTGCGGTTTTTGCCGGTAAATATTCTATAACGGTATAGTTTGCTTTTTGCCGAGCTTGATGAGTCGAAATCTTTATCTACTTGGACCGCCTCGATAACAACGATGTCACGAGGCAGACGATGGTTGATTGCCTTTGTAAGATTATTTATCGGTATCGGTGAATTGATGACTATATTTGCCACCTGGCCGGCTGCACTTACGCCTGCATCGGTTCGGCTGGCGCCGTTTACCTTCGTAAGAAAACCGGTAAGTTCGCTTATCGCCTTCTGCAGTTCGCCCTGTATGGTGTGTTTGCCCGGCTGATACTGCCAGCCGCTGTAATCTACGCCGTCGTAACTGATTGTTAATTTTATATTGCGAACGCCCATTAGCGGCAATTATAACAATCTTTCAGCAATCTGAACAGCATTTAAGGCGGCGCCTTTTCGAATCTGATCGCCCGAAACCCAAATATTTATGCCTCGATTGTCCGGTATCGACTCATCCTGGCGGATTCTGCCCACAAAGACATCGTCTTTTCCGGTCGCATCCAGCGGCATCGGGAAACGATTGTTTTTGCGGTCGTCAATCAGCGATACGCCAGGCGCCGTACTTAAAAGGTCACGAACCTGGTCAGGCGTAATCGGGTCGGTGAATTCAAGATTTATACTTTCCGAGTGTGCCCTGAATACCGGTATACGGATGCATGTGCAGGTGATTGCTATTTCCGGGCAGTCGAAGATTTTATGAGTTTCCCTGACCATTTTCATCTCTTCTTCATTGTAGCCGTTCGGTTCGAGTTTCGAGTTGTGGCTGAAAACGTTGAATGCTATCTGATACGGGAAAATTTTCATGGTTGGCTTTTTGCCTGCCAATATTTCGCGTGACTGTTCTTCCAGTTCAAGCATCGCCGACTGTCCTGCCCCGCTGGCTGCCTGATAAGTGCTTACGACCATTCTCTTTACAGGATTGGCCTTGTGCAGCGGCCAGACGGGAACGATGGCGATTATCGTCGAGCAGTTCGGGTTGGCGATAATGCCCTTATTTTCTTTTATTTTTTGCGGATTGATTTCAGGAATGACAAGCGGAACTTCGGGGTCCATTCTATACGCAGAGGAGTTATCGACAACCACCGCACCGGCTTTAACAGCGGATGGACCGAATTCCCTGCTTCTCGATGCCCCTGCGCTGAATAGGGCGATGTTAACTCGCTCGAAGCTGTCGTGGGTCATTTCCTCGACGATGTATTCCTTTCCCTTGAATTCAACCTTCTTGCCCACCGAGCGGCTGCTCGCCAACATCCTGATAGAATCAAACGGAAAATCCCGTTCCTCGAGGATTCGCAGAAATTCCTGCCCAACCGCGCCGGTTACGCCTGCAATTGCCAAATTCAAACCCATAGTCAAATCTCCTGAACCGCCTTACCTGTACATAACAAGGGCAGTCTTTATCAGACTGCCCGTTACAAAATCAACAGAACACCAAATTATAGCAGCTTTATCGTCAGATTCAACTATTTTTCCTTTTTTGGCAGCACCATCGTAATTAACTGCTTAAAGCCTTGCTGCTTAATCAAAAGCATAATGCTTCCTTCTTCCGCTGCCTTGCTGACGACCTCGTTAAACTCTTTTACATTTGCAACCGCTGTGCGGTTTATCTCCATAATCAATGCGCCGGGTTCAATCCCCACCAAAGCTGCCGGTGAGCCGGAATCCACGTCGGTCACGACAACGCCGCTCAAACCCTTATAGCCGAATTGCTCAGAAAGCTCACTATTCAGGTCCTGTACAGTAATACCTATCTGCTCTAAGGTGTTCGATTTACCTGCCGATGCTGTGTCCTGTTTGGGCCTTTCGCCGAGTTCAACTGTAAGGGTCTTTCGTTTGCCGTCACGCAGCACGACCACTTCGACCTTGGCGCCTGGTTTGAGCATCGCAACCTTATTCTGCAGCACCCTGGCTTTTTCAACGGGTTGTCCGTTAAACTCCACCACAACATCATAAGGTTTCATCCCCGCCTTATCCGCCGCCGAATCTGCTGTAACATCGGGTATGACAACGCCTTTGGTATCTTTATCAATGCCTAAGGATGCCGCCGTCTCAGCCGTGAGGTCCTGAATGTTTACTCCCAAAAAGCCGCGGGTAACGGGTCCGCCTGCTGCCAACTGTTCGTAGACTGATTTTGCCATATTGATTGGTATGGCAAGTCCGATGCCGATATTGCCCCCAGAACCGATGATTGCCGTATTGATGCCCACCACTGTGCCATCGAGATTAAGCAGCGGCCCTCCTGAATTGCCCGGGTGTATTGCAGCATCGGTCTGGATGAAATCTTCATACTTTGCCAGCCCTACCCCGCTTCTGCCCGTGGCGCTTACGATGCCTGCAGTAACAGTATGGCTCAGACCGAACGGATTTCCGATAGCAAGTACCCATTCGCCCACCTCAAGCTTATC
>JAPLMV010000030.1 GCA_026386835.1 Planctomycetota bacterium
GCTTGTTCCGCACTTATAGTCTCTCCTGTGTAAAAAGGCGTTGTTGATCCTGCCCTGCATGCATATTCCCATTCCGCCTCTGTAGGTAAACGAAAAACCGCATTGAATTGTTTTGACAGGATTTGAGTGAAATATACACACTCAAGCCATTCAATATTCTCAACTGGCAAATCAGTTCTTCCTCTAAATTTGGATGTTCTCCATCTGACCCACGGTGGTGCCGATAGTAACTGTAGCCGCATAACTTCATTGTATTGACTTTGTGTAACTTCATATTTTCCCATATAGAAAGGTTTGCTTATTTTTACGTGATGCAATGGATGCTCATTACCCCAACTGTTTTTTTCTGATTCAGGAGAACCCATATTAAATTCACCTGCCGGTATTAACATAAAGTCCATAGAAACATTATTGACGTCTGATATTTTTATGGATATTTGTTGGGGCAGATTCGTATCTTTCGCAGTTTGTTCTTGTAAAATTCGGGATTTTTCTGGTGTATCTGGGTTTCTTGCTCCAAGTTGTTGTTCGTTGCACCCAACAGAAAATATCAAAAAGAAAGATATAAATAGCCTCTTCATATTTTTGTCCTTAAAAGTTATCCGCAATTGAACTGGTTATGTCATATTTATCTACTTAAATATAATCAAACCGATATTTCCCATATTAAACGCCTTGCCAAGCCCTTTAATTCCGCCAACATGAATCATAAGGTTTCGGAAGAGAAAAGCAAATTAAAAATGGCAAGGGGCGTTTTGATGGATTATTGATTATTGGGGAGAAAAGAATGTCGAATAACGAACGCCGAACAAGGAATATCGAAGTGAGAAGAGTAAGAAGACGTGAAGGGTGGGATGGGGATGGGGAATGGGATGTATCTCATGAATCGCAGAAGAGGCATAAGACCGAAGGCGGCACAACAATCACAGCCGAGGACGGCTGTGCCACAAAGAAAGTTCAAAATTAAAAGTGCAAGGTTCAAAATTGTGGAATGGAAGACTGATTTTATGAATACCGAGGCAGGCTTCGTCGCTAAACAGTGGAATTGGCGGGGGTTGTCGATAATGTGTAAAGAAACCATCAAGCTGTATAGAAACCTTGCGCAATTTCCTTTTCAATTCTCCCATAAATAGTCATGGAAACAGCCGTTTTTCGCATTTTTTGGCAGGAAATGGTCTGGAAATAGCCACAAAATGGGCTGTTTTTGACACCTGGCACAGTTATTGCTGACATTCTTTCGTGAGATATAGTTTGTTCACAAATTGGGATTATAGAGATGTCCAAAACAAATGAAATAATTGGTATGCTCGAGTCCGGCATCCGGGCAGAAAATCTCCGCCAGAAGGTGATTTCAAATAATGTCGCCAATCTCGAAACGCCGGGATACAGAAGACAGGCGGTTAAATTCGAGGAATTGCTTTCCAAGGCGATGGAGTCGCCTGGCAAAACCGGCCTCGATGAAATTGAAGCGGAGGTTTACCAGCCCAATGAGACGCCGGTGAAATCGAACGGCAATGATGTGAGCTGGGAAGGCGAAGTCGGAGAAATGGTAAAAAACTCCCTTAGGCATAAGGCATACGTGCGGATACTTAATAAAAAGTACCAGCAGATGCAGGCGGCGATGGACATAAAAGAGTAAGCGGTAACGGCAGCGATTTGAAAAAGGAAAAAAGGCAATGGAAGTTAATAATAGTTTCGGGCCGATAGACATAGCAATTTCCGGTATGCGTGCACAGGGCAAAAATATGGAGGTGATTTCCTCGAATGTGGCCAACGCCCGGACGACCAACGCAGGCAACGGCCAGCCATACCGCAGATTAGAGGCGATGTTAAAGGCGAACGGCGAAGAAAACATCGGCGGAGTCGATATTGATGAGATAACAACCGATATGAGCGATTTTCCGATGATTTTAGACCCTGGTAATCCTGCGGCTGATGCACAGGGATATGTAAGGATGCCGAACGTGAATTTACCCATTGAAATGATAAATCTTACGATAGCGACACGTTCATATCAGGCCAATGCGGCCACCTTGAAACGGTATCAGCAAATGGTGGAGACAACGCTGGAGTTACTTAGATAAGAAACTCAAAACTTAAAACTAAAAACTCAAAATTGCGGAATGAAGACTGAAATAAAGGAAATAAGATGATTAACCTGAATGCAAATGTAGCTTCGTCGATGCCGAGAATTGACACAGGGATTCCCAAAATCGGCAGCGCCGATGCGGGAAAATCGGGTTTTGGCGACACTGTCAAGGCAGTCGAGAAATATATCTCATCAATAGAAGATAACAATCAGGCATCGGAGATGTCCATCAAGGACTTATTGTCGGGCAAGAACGATGACATAACCTCGGTGGTATCGGCAATGGCCAAGGCGGATATGAGCTTCAAGCTTCTTGTCGGGGTAAGAAACAAGCTGATAGATGCGTACAAGCAAACGATGAATATGCCGATATAATTCAAAAATTAAAATTAAAAATGTAAAATTTGAGGTTGAATGGATTTTTTTCAGAAGCTAACAGTGGTTTGGCAAAAGGTCGGACTGGTTCAGCGGGCGTTGCTTATCGCTGTGGTTCTGACGCTTTCGATAGTGGGGTTTCTGCTTACCAAGTGGGCACGGACGCCTGATATGGTTATGCTTTATCAGGAACTTGCGCCTGAAGAGGCGGCGAAAATCACGGACAAGATAGCGGGCAAGAGCATCTCTTACGAACTGCGAGACGGCGGAACAAGCGTCTATGCGCCAAGGGAAAAGATTTATCAGCTTCGTTTAGATATGGCAAAGGATGGGCTTCCTGGCGGTGCACAGGGCGGTTATAAGATATTCGACGAGGAAAAGATCGGTACAAGCCCATTCGTTCAAAATGTCAACCTGAAGCGGGCACTCGAAGAGGAGCTTGCAAAAAGTATTCTAATGATAGACGGGGTGGTTCAATGCAGGGTACATATCGTAAATGCTGAGCGGACGATTTTCACATCCAGCGGTTCAAACAAGACTGCATCGGTAGTTTTGAGGATTAAACCCGGCTACCGGCTAATC
Source organism: Planctomycetota bacterium (assembly GCA_026386835.1). Taxonomy (GTDB): domain Bacteria; phylum Planctomycetota; class Phycisphaerae; order Sedimentisphaerales; family Anaerobacaceae; genus JAPLMV01. The sequence goes on from JAPLMV010000030.1 coordinate 3,047, forward strand.
GCGGCAAATATTGCGGCAGTAACTCATTTGGTGGCAGGGAGCGTGGAAGGACTTAAAACCGACAGCATTACCGTGGTTGACAGCCAGGGAAGACTTCTTTCCAGTGAATCAGATAAGGCCATGACAAACGGGGCAGGGACGGTTGCGGATTACAAGGAAAGGGTGGAGCAGGGTCTTGAGGAAAAGGTCGAGGATATGCTGGCTGCTGTTTTGGGGTCTGGGCGTGCATCTGTGAAGGTCAGCGCTGTTATAGACATGAACAGCTGCAGCACCATGACGGAATTGTACGAGCCGAAGGGTGTAGCCATAAAAGAGGAGATTAAAAACCAGGTTGAAACCAAGGCCAACAGTGAATCCAACAGCGTTCGGGCAAGTGCACCGGCGAGCACAAAGAAGGACGACACAACGCTTACGGAATTTGCCATAGGCAAGACAGTGAAGCAGCTTGTCGAGATGCCCGGGAGCATAACATCGATAAAAGTTGCAGCTTTTGTTGACTTATCGAGTCCTGTTTCCGCGGATTCCAATAAGACGGGATCGGCGGGCGGTCAGGCGGCACCTGCAAGCATAATGCAAATTTCGGACGTGGAAGAAATCATTAAGAATGCACTGGGTCTTTCGGATACAACTGGTATTAAGGTGGTAAATGTTCCGTTCCATCATGAAATTGAAGTGATGGCCAATGAGGAGCCGTCCAAATGGCCTCGGTATCTTACGATGGCCAAGCAGGCGTCGCTTGGAATTGCGGCGATTTGTGCGGTACTTATCCTTAAGATATTCAGCGGGGCAAAGAAGAAGGCAGGGTCAGGCGTTGCGCTGGATCAACTGGGTGGGAGTGATGGTGCTGCGGGTTATCTTCCGTCGTCGGGGTCTGGGGCGGGGAACTCAGAGCCTGTTGTCCTTCGAAGGCAGATAGCGAGTGCTTTGCAGGATAACCCGACACAGGTCAAGCAATTATTTGCCAGTTGGCTGGAAGAGAAGGGGGCGTAATCAGATGCCGCTGACCGGTAAACAAAAAGCTGCGATGCTGTTGTTGAGTCTTGATGCCTCTACAGCGGCAGAACTGCTGAAAGGCGTTAACCACGATGTGGTTCAGGAACTGGCGGTGGAGGTGGCATATCTTGATGCATCCGGTTTCCGCAGCAGCCAGCAAAGTCTTGAGATGGTAAGGAAATTCTACGGTTCACTGCAAAAAAAGCCGGAATTCAAAATAAGGGATTTTCTGAAGGAGATGCTCAAAAGCAGCGTTGGAGACGAAAAGGCGGTAAAAATTCAAACACAGATACGTGACTTGCTGCAGAAACGTGACCCGTTTATATCTATCCGCTCGGCTGATACACAGACGCTTGTTTCGATTTTGGGGACTGAACATCCGCAGGCGGCTGCGGTGGTTTTATCTGAACTGACACCTAAGAAAAGTTCGGAGGTGCTGGGTCTTTTGAATGAGGGAATCCGGGTCAGTGCGGTCAGCAGGATGACAAGGAGCGAAAGTACAACTTCTGAGGCAAAGATACGGATAGCGGAAATGATTTGCAAGCGTCTTGAAGCTGCGGCACCCGGCAAAGTGGCAGCAGTATCGCAAAGGCCTGAACAGTCCCTGCGGAAAGTGGCGGTGATTTTGAGGAATCTGGGAAAGGAACTCCGTGACGGGATGCTCGCGGCGATAAGGGAAAAAGACGAAGAGTCTGGGAAAATGGTGACTCAGTTGATGATAGTTTGGGATGATATTCCGCTGATTGCCGATCGGTCTCTTCAGGAGGGGCTGCGAAAGATAGATGCGCAGAAACTGGCGCTTGCCCTGATAAAGGCCGACGAAACAATCACAAAGAAAATCCGGTCAAATATATCCGAGCGGGCAGCGGCGACGGTGGATGAGGAAACATCGCTTATGTCGTCACCGAAGAAAGAAGCGATTGCGGAGGCAAAAGAAGGTGTCGTTGAGGTTTTGCGTGATATGAACGAAAAAGGTGAGCTTACATTTATAGAAGAATGATGCGATGGGCGGTACATTTACAATCAATGTTGCGGCACCAATACAAACGGTGGAGATTTTAAGCGTACGCTCCGGCAACGGGGACAGCAGCGAGTTAAATTTACAGTCAGTTGGCGAGTCATCGTGTGATTTAGAAAAGGTTTCGCAGTTTTGTCTGATGCTAAAGGGACTGGCTGAGAAATTAAATCAATCATGCGATAAATTGTTTACCGAGCATAAGGATGAAATTGCAAAACTTTCGCTGGAAATAGCCAGGAAGATATTGATGCAGAAAGTCAGTGAGGGCGATTATGAAATAGAATCAATTATTAAAGAAGCAATTAAAAGCGCTCCCACGCGGCAGAATATCGCGGTGCATCTGAATCCTGAAGATTTTGTTAAATGCCAGAAACTTCAGGATGATGATTCCGGGGGCGTTTTAGTCGGCATTAAGTTTGTTTGCGACCCTGATATCGGTCGGGCGGAGTGCGTGCTCGATACACCAAAAGGAATTATAAAATCGCTGATGAACGAACATTTGGACAGAATCGGCAAGGCGCTTAACGCTGCGGAAAAATAGTTTATGACAGCTACGAAACCGGAAAAATCTCTGATTGACTTCGAAAAATTTCACACAGCCCTGCAATCTGTGAAGTTGCTGGATTGCGAGGGTTCTGTGGTGCGTGTTTCCGGTCTTACGGTTGAATGCGCAGGGCCTATACTGGGTTTGGGTGAGCTTTGCGGAATACACATTCGAGGCGGGAAAAGGGTTTTAGCCGAGGTGGTTGGGTTCAGGAATGACCATTTGATTCTGCTGCCTCTGGAGCATATAGGGGGTATATCGCCGGGCGATACGGTAACAGCGCACACTACTGTCCGTTATATTACATTAAGCAATGCAGTTCTCGGCAGGGTACTAAACGGGCTTGGAGAACCAATCGACGGCAAAGGGGCATTGAGCGGGACTGAAAAAAAGTCACTGGATGCAAGCAGTCCTTTGGCATTGACTCGTGAAAAGATTACAAAACCTCTTCCTCTGGGGATAAGGTCGATAGACGGGATACTGACATGCGGGAAGGGTCAGCGTATAGGAATTTTTGCCGGCAGCGGCGTCGGCAAGAGCGTACTTCTCGGTGACATCGCGAATTCAAGCGAGGCGGCAGTGAATGTTGTGGCGTTGATAGGCGAACGGGGCAGGGAGGTTCGCGAATTCCTGGAAGAGAACCTTGGGGCTGAGGGGCTTTCTCGCAGCGTGGTTATAGTGGCTGCGTCAGATTCGCCGCCTATTCAGCGAGTCAAGGCGGCATTTGTGGCTGTTACGATAGCCGAATACTTCAGGGACAAGGGCAAGGATGTCCTGTTTATGATGGATTCGCTGACTCGTTTTGCACAGGCGCAGCGTGAAATAGGACTTGCGGCAGGCGAGCCGCCGGCAACGAAGGGTTACTGTCCGAGCGTTTTTTCAATGATGCCAAGACTCATCGAGCGGCTTGGATGCGCGGCAAAAGGCAGCATCACTGGCATTTTAACAGTACTTGTGGAAAATGACGATTTGGCAGACCCTGTCGCAGACAGTGCAAGAAGTCTGCTGGATGGTCACATAGTTCTTTCGAGAAAACTGGCGGACAGGGGACATTATCCGGCTGTGGATATTCTGCAAAGCGTCAGCAGGCTGATGCCTGCCGTTGTAAGCAAGGAGCACAAAATCGCTGCGCAGAAATTAAAGGAAATATATGCCACCTATTTCGACGCAGAGGATTTGATAAATATCGGCGCGTTTTCACCTGGCAGCAACCGGCGTATCGACGGGGCGATTTCGCTGATTGACCGGATAAACAGTTTCTTTATCCAGCAGGTCCGAGAGAGGAGCGAGTTTAAGGAAACCGTCAAACAGTTAACGGCTATTACAAAATCATGGGACGAGCTTTTGAGTTCAAAGATTTGAAAGACGGAAAATAAATGAAACGGTTTGTATGGCGATTAGAGCGTGTTTTGAAAATAAAGACGATAGAGGAACAGAAAAAAAGGGCGGAACTGTTCGCTCTAACGGAAAGACTGTCGCAGAGCCGCGGGGAACTGCTGACGCAGGAAATGATATTGAAGGAAATAATTTCTGATATAGCAGGGAAAATCCCGCAAAAGCGATTAGGCGAGCAGGAATTTTTTTTGAAATGCTCGGCAGTGAGCGACAACCTGATAAAAAAACTAAAACAGAAAGTAAAGGAACTCGAATTGCTGCATAAGAAAAAAATTGAGGAAGTGCTGGAGGCCAGGAGGTTCAAGGAAGGGTTGGAAAAATTAAGGGAGCAGGCAAAAAAGGAATATATAAGAGAGCAGGAAAAATTAGAGCAGAAAGAAATGGATGAAGGCGCGACGGTATCATTTGCGCGTCAAATAATGCATAAAGACAAGGTCGGAGAGCCGATCGGCTGATTAGTTTAAGCCGGGACAGACACGGAAAACCGACGAGGTGATAACGAAACAGGAGAAGAACAAGTGAATATGAAACGAATAATAATAATGGCGGCAGTGGGGCTTTTGAGTTTTTCAGGGGCATTTCTGGCGGCCAAGTTTACCAAATCAGCGTATGTGACGGCATCTGAGCCGAACCAGGCAGCGGTTGCGGGGGAGGCAGACGATTTGAAAACTACTCAGGCAACAGCCGAGACGCTCGGCGCTGCCGGCCAAACCGACAGCGAGATGCGAAAAACCATTACGGAAAAGCAGCTCAAAAGTCTTGTCTACGAGATTAGGGAAAAAATGCGAGAATATAATACTAAGCTGCAAGATATAGAGCTGCGAGAGCAGAGACTTCAAAGCACTCAGGATACGCTCAAGAAGGATATAGAGGAGCTCAACAGCCTGCGGATGGAGCTTTCAACAACGGTGGCAAGTGTCAAGGAACAGCGAGACAGGCTGCTCAAGACACGGCTTGAGATAGCACAGGCGGAAAAAGCCAACCTGACCACAATATCAGCCACTTATGACAAGATGGATGCGACCAGTGCAGGCAAGATATTGACAAGTATGTGTGCATCCCAGGCACAGAGCGGCGCAGTCGCTGCCAGCAGCGCAGATGATGCGGTAAAAATTCTTTACTATATGAGCGAAAGAAGCAAGGCAAAGGTATTGGCTGAGCTGGTGACTTCGGAGCCGAAACTTGCGGCGTTTTTATGTCAAAGACTGAAACAAACAATGGAGAAATAATCCAATGGATATCGCAACAGCATTAGGCGTGGTGTTAGGTTTTGTTGTCATTATCGGGACAATCATGAACGAGGGAAATCTACGGATTTTCCTCAATATCCCGGCACTGGCAATCGTTGGCGGGGGCATGACCTGCGCAACCATGATACATTTTTCGATGGGCCAGTTTCTCGGAATCTTTTCAGTAGTCAAAAAAACCCTTTTCACCAAACTCGAATCGCCGCATGAAATTATTCGACAGATGGTGAATTATGCGGCTATTAACAGGCGCGACGGTGCTCTTGCCCTGGAGCAGGAGATAGGTAAAATCAAGAATAAATTTCTGGTTAAAGGGATGCAGATGCTTGTTGACGGTCAGGACGAGGAAGGGATAAAGGAACATCTGTCAATGGAAATTCAATATCTTCAGGAACGTCATGCGGTAGGCAAGAAGATATTAGATTTTATGGGGGCATCGTGTCCTTCGTTTGCGATGGTCGGAACGCTGATAGGGCTTATATCGATGTTAAGCAATATGGAAAGCCCTGATGAAATCGGGCGCGGTATGTCGGTGGCGCTGGTCTGCACGTTTTACGGCGCTCTTTTCGCAAACCTGATACTTATTCCCCTGGGAGGGAAACTCGGGCAGTATTCAAAGGCAGAGTCACTTTCGATGGAAATGATTACCGAAGGTATATGTGCCATAGCAAAGGGAGAGAATCCGACGGCGGTTCGTGAGAAGATGCAGGTGTTCGTATCCGCCAAGCGACGAGAAGATGTGAAGGTCAAGGCATAAATGGCAGCGGAAAAACAAAAACCACAAGAAGAAGAAGGCGGGGAAGGTGCGCCGCTTTGGATAATTTCATTTGCGGATATGATATCGCTTTTGATGGCGTTTTTCGTGATGCTTTCGACATTTTCGTCATTCGGCCCGGCGGAGTCGGCAAAACTTACTGGCGTAGCCAGGGCGGCGCTTGCACCGAATTACGGGTGGTACAGCAAACACCCGCGAGAATCGATGGGCAAAAGGGCTCAAACTACCAACCAAACATCAGAGGGCAGTGAAAAGCCAACGCTCGAAAAACAGCCGAACGGCAAATCGATTGCTCCGAAGGAATCAAAGGATTTCAAGACTCACAAGGTATTTCTGATTGAATCGAAGAAAATCTTCTGGTCTGGTGGAACAACCCTTTCGGCGGAGGGACGCAAATTTCTTAATACTTTTGCTTTTTTTGCAAAAAAGCTGCCTGGCCGTATAGTAATCAGCGAGAACGGCCCCGGTAATGACGCAGACCTTGGAATCTACCGGTCTATTGTTGTAGTGGAACACCTTGGTCGTAATGGAATATCAAAAGGCCGCTGCAACATCGCCGCCAAAGGGACTCTGCCCGATGAGAATTTCAAGGCCGAGCGAATGTTGGAAATTACACTGCTCGATGAAAGCACCTACAAATGAAAAAAAAAGGGCCACCAGTTGAAGAAAAAGGGGAATGCGCACCGCTTTGGATAATTTCATTTGCGGATATGATATCGCTTCTGATGGCGTTTTTCGTAATGCTGCTGACAATGTCAACAGCAAAAAGCGGTAAGCTGTGCGAAGAGGGGTCTGGTGTTTTTGAGCAGACCCTGAGCGGGTTCAGGGAATCGGTTGTTGGTTTCGGTGTTCCTGAATGGTTCGGTTCTGGAAATGAATCTCTATCTTTTGAAAGCCAAAAAGCCCACTATGACACCAGCGGGGAAGACAGCGATGTGGAAAACAGGGTAATTGACGCCGGCGAGGAAAAAGTCAAGCAGATATTCGAGGAACTGGGCAGAAAGGCAAAGACATTCCGGGCTCAAGCGCAGGGCGAACGGCCGAATTTTATCATAACACCAATCACTTTTGAGCAGGGACAGGCGGTTCTTAACGAATCTGGCGGGCAGTTTTTAAGTAAATTCGCAGCGGACACGCAAAATGCTGCCGGTCAGAGACGAACCATATATGTTGTCGGGCTGGCAGGTGAGGAAAACAGCGAAAAGCAGCGATGGACATTGTCTGCAAAACGTGCTCAGGCGGCTGCGGATTTCCTGCGTGGTATCATTGCTGCTGAACTGAAGTGGCCTGTTTATTCATGGGGAGCCGGCACCGGAGGCCAGTGGACACAGGATAGCCAGACTAATACGAAGTCTCAGATATTAATCGGGGTGCTTGTGGTAAACGATTAGTAAAATGGTGGGGTAAAGACCCCACACTGCAAGAGTGTGGATTTTGGGGTTTTGTCAAATTTTTCGACATGTGCACTGGGTTTAGGGGGCGATTTTGGGCTGAAAACCGAGCTTAAGGCCTGATTAACGCCAAATCAGCGTTTAGGCACGCTATTTGCTCACCAAATAGACATATCGCGGCCAATGGCCGCAAAAAAACTTAGTAAAATGGTGGGGTAAAGACCCCACCCTGATAAGAGTGTAGTTTATAGCGTGACAGGACAGAATAAAAAAATTATCGTGTTAGTGGCGGCGGTTGCACTGCTTGGCGGTGCGATGATGATGCGCCCTGCTCAGTCGGACACAGCCAAAACGGACAAACCCTTATCAGTCAATTCCCATTCACTCTTTAGCGATCCAAATTCTGCGATAAAGCCTCAGGGAACTCTCGACACAGGTCGGATGTTCCTGAAAATGATGTTAGCAGTCGGCCTTATTATTGCGATGGGTGTCGGGGCAATTTATTTTTCACGAAAGCTGCTGCCTAAAATTGGCAATCTGCCCGGCAAAAAAATACAAGTGATAGAAACGGTACACCTTGGCCCTCGAAAAGCTGTACACCTTTTACGGGTTGGCAATCAGCATATCCTGATAGGCAGCACAGCTGAGAGTATCAGCAAACTTGCTGATATAAACGATGGGCTGTCTGAAACGGACTTACTTCACAAAGATGATATGGAGAGTTAGTGTACAAATGACAGGCAAGTTTTTTAAGCTAATTCCTGCGATGTTGATTGTGCTGTTTTTGGCTGAGTTTTGCCTCGGTCAGGCCGGTAATACCACCAACACAACAAAGCAGCCAACCCCTTCGGCCAATACCACAGGCACAGCAAATAACACAGCCAATGGCGTTCCGAGCATTGGTGATTTGATGACTGTTATAGACAAGGCAACGGCAGAGCAGAGCAAGGGCAAAGACTGGTCGACGCCGGTGAAATTAGTAATCATTTTCACGGGGCTTTCAATTTTGCCGAGTCTGCTGGTGATGATGACGTCATTTACACGGATAGTGATTGTTCTGTCCTTTGTCCGCAGGGCACTGACCACTCAAACCATACCACCTACTATTGCAATCATAGGTTTGGCATTATTTTTAACTGTTTATACGATGGCCCCGACATTTGCAAAGATTAACGAAAGTGCGGTTCAGCCGTACATAGCGGATAAAATTGACTTTCAGACAGCGGGTGTTAAAGCAAGCGACTGCATTAAAGAATTTATGCTCAGACAGTGCCGTGAATCCGATTTGGCAGTTTTTATGGAGATGGCCAAGGTAGAACCACCAGCCAGTCCGATGCAGGTTGGTCTTCATATAGTGATTCCGGCATTTATCATCAGTGAATTCCGGACGGGCTTTGAGATAGGATGCCTTTTGTTCATACCGTTTTTGCTGATAGACCTTGTTATAGCAAGCGTGCTGTTGAGCGCCGGTATGATGATGCTGCCGCCAGCAATGATTTCAATGCCTTTTAAGCTGATTTTATTTATTCTTGTGGACGGCTGGGGGCTGCTGGCAAGGAGTCTGAGTCTGGGTTTCAAATAATATCCTTTGGGGATTAAAAGGGATGGATAACAGTTTTGTTCTTTTTCTCGGCCGGTATACGCTGGAGACAGCGTTGCTTTTGTCTGCCCCTCTTCTGCTTACCTGTCTTGTGGTCGGAGTGGCGGTAACATTGTTCCAGGCGGTAACTTCGATACGCGATATGACCTTGACAATAGTTCCGAAACTGCTGGCGGTGGGAATTGTTACGCTGCTTTTCGGCAACTGGATGCTGCAGGTGTCGCTTAGATTCACAATTGAGATTTTCGGGTATATCCAGAATATCGGACGCTAAGCGATATGGAGCTGATGATAGAAAAACTGCTCGGGTTTGTACTTGTGCTTACAAGAATCTCGGCTTGTTTTCTGGTTCTGCCTGTATTCGGAAGTAGAAATATACCTGCCACCATCAAAGTTGCAATGACGATGTTTCTGGCTATTTTTTTCTCGATGGTGGTGCGGCTGCCTGTCGGCGGCAGTGGAGTATCGGCTATGCAGGCGGGGCTGCTTATAGCCGGTGAGGCTTTTTACGGGCTGGCACTTGGGTTAATAGCCAACGTCGTATTTGCAGCGGTTCGGTTAGGCGTACATATTGTCGAGCAGGAAATGGGACTGACTATGTCTGAAGTGCTGGACCCACTTACAGGTGATTCGGGAGAACCTTTAAGTATGCTGATTGAAATGCTTTTTATAGTGCTGTTCCTGGGCGTGAACGGCCATCATCTGCTTTTGATGATTTTATCTCGCAGCTATGATAACTTTCCGGCGGGCAGCATCCCGACAATACCTGCTATGACGGAAGGGATAATCAAGTCGGGTACGGTGATGTTTGTGGCGGCTTTGCAAATGGCGGCGCCGATGCTGGCGATATTTTTACTGCTGAAGGTCGTACTGGCGGTGCTGGCTAGGATAGTGCCGGAAATGGATGTTCTGTTTATGAGTTTTCCGCTGACTGTAGGGCTGGGTTTGTTGATGGCAGGGATATTTTTGCCGTTAGTCAACGGATTTTTACCAGAGTTTTCACAGTGGATGGGCAAACTGCTGCCGCTTTGAAAGAAAATGGTAGGGTAAAAACCCCACCCTACTATTTTTAAATATAGCATATAGCGTTTAGTAAATAGCGGATAGAAAATTATGGCGGACCAATCGGCTGCGGAAAAAACAGAACAACCAACTCCGCGCAGGTTATCGAAGGCCAGGGAGAAAGGGCAGGTTCCGCACAGTCAGGAACTGGACTCGGTTGCGACGCTTATAGTCTTTGTGATAGCTCTTTTCATATTTGCGCCGAGCCTGATGCGGTGGCTCACAATTCAGATGGGGCAGGGTCTGAACTGTCAGACTGCGGTTTTTGCCGACGGTCAGACATTTATGAATTTTTTTAACAGCAAAATCATTGATATGATACTGGTTATCTGCCCAATCCTTGCGATACTTATGGCAGGCGGGATACTGGCAAATATCGCCGTGAGCGGTTTGAACTATACGCCCGGCGCATTGGCCTTCAAGTGGGATTCGATAAGCCCTGCATCAGGCATAAAAAACCTTGTAAGCGCAAAGTCATTTGTACACCTTTTTATATCCATAATAAAATTGCTCTTTGTGGGAATCATTGTCTGGACATATGTTCAGGACAAGCTCGATGTCTTCGCAACTCTGCGGTGGGTATGGACAACGGAGATACTTGGAGCCATCGCAAAGATGATAATGGGTCTTATGATACGCATCTGCATTGCATTGTTAGTGATAGGAATAGCCGACACTATATATCAGAAATATAAATATATCGAGGGTCTGAAAATGACCCGTCAGGAAGTAAAACAGGAGCACAAGGATATGGAGGGGTCGCCGGAAGTAAAATCCCGCATTCGAAGAATCCAGATTCAAATGGCAATGAAGCGTATGCTGCAGGAAGTGCCCAAGGCAAGCGTTGTTCTTGTGAATCCGACGCACGTGGCTGTCGCCCTTCGCTACGAGACCAAGACGATGGAATCGCCTGTGGTGGTGGCAAAAGGAGCAGACCACCTTGCTGAAAAGATAAGGGAAATCGCACGCGCCTACGGCGTACCCATCATACGCAGGCCGGAACTGGCAAGAACACTTTATTCGACCGTGGAGCCGGGAAATCCGATACCGGAAAATCTGTATGTAGCGGTGGCACAGGTGCTGGCATTGATATATCGCCTGCGGCACAAAAAACAGTTAAAAAATTAAAGTTTAATCCGCCTTCGCTCCTCTGCAGGCAACGAATTCAAACTTTTTTATCCGCCGCAGGCGGATTACCCTCTTTTCAATTCAAAAACTGCATATCAGAATACACCGCAATATGATGTTGTAAATCAACAAATTACAGCAAAAAAATGCTTGTTAAAATGCCGGCAATGAAAATTTTTTTAATTTTCCTCAAAAAATATTTGCAACAGACCGATGAATAGTACATAATGTATTAAGAGTACTAATACGCTTTAGGTAAACTTATAACAATGGCATTGTGGATACAAATATCAGCCGGCTCCAATGAACCCATTTATATGCAGATTGTTTCGCAGATAAGCGAGGCGATTGCAAAAGGAGAAATTTCAGCCGGCCAGAAGCTGCCTGCCATGCGGAAGCTTGCCGCCGAACTTGTCATTAATCCCAACACCGTTGCAAGGGCTTACAGCGAGCTTGAACAGGCCGGCCTCATAACCACAAAGACCGGCAGTGGTACATTCGTCAACGACCCAAAGTTGCGAACCATCGACGCTGCGAATATAAATATCCTCGCCGAGCGTATGGATTCGATTGTCGCACGGGGGATTAATCTCGGAATAAATGCGTCTGACTTGGCGGCCATGTTCAGGGGCAGAGTGGACAGCTTTATTAACAAATCTCAGAAGCGGGAAAAAGAAAATGAACGAGATAGTACTTGAAACCGTCGGCCTCACAAAATATTACGGGCAGCGCCTTGCGGTAGACCACCTCGACCTGCAGATTCCTCGCGGCTGTATCTGCGGATTTATTGGCAGAAACGGTGCGGGAAAAACCACTGCCATAAAAATGATGCTCGGTTTGTTAAAACCGACCGCTGGCTCAGCACGATTATTGGGCTGCGATTGTCAGCAGTTGACTCCGCAGATTCGTCAGCGAATCGGTTACGTAACCGAGGGACATCGTCTTATCGGCTGGATGAGTATCGCTTACTTGGAAAATTTCCAGAAGGCGTTTTTCCCTCGCCTGTGGGACGGCAAGCTCTTTGCCGAAATGATGGAGTATTTCGGCCTGTCCAAAAAACAAAAGATAAAACACCTTTCCAACGGCCAACGCGCACAGGTCTCGCTTGCCATTACTCTTGCGCCGAACCCGGAACTATTGATAATGGATGACCCAACACTTGGACTTGATGCTGCCATAAGGCGGCAATTTCTCGAAGGGATGATTCAACTTATTATGCGACAGGGAAGAACCATTCTTTTTTCCAGCCATATTCTCGGTGACATTGAAAGAGTAGCGGACAGAATAATTGTAATTGATAAAGGCCAGTTGCGAGCAAATTGCTCACTTGAAGAATTCCGCAAGGCGGTCAAGAAGGTTAAATTCAGTTTCGCGGATTCAATACCAGAAAATATTGATATTGATGGATTACTGCATTGCAGAAGGCAGGAAAAGGATTGTGAAATGACATTAGTGAGGACAAGTGATGAACAGATAGCCCAGTGGGCGAAAAAAAATAACGCAGAAAGGTATCATATAGTCGAGATGAATCTTGAAGACCAGTTCATTGAGTTTACCGAACTGACGGAAAGAAAAAGATTGTTCAAGTGGGAGGAAAACCAACAATGAAATTTGTGGCATTGTTAAAAAAGGAACTTAGGGAATGTCTGCCATGGATGCTGCTTGCTGCGGTATTTCTGACTGTTTTTGGAGGTATTGCCCTGCGGGAACAAACTCTTTCGAGAAATATTACAAACCGTTATCCGGCTTTTTCGCCAGGTTCAGAGGTGAAGAGGTTTGAAATCACATATGATCCTGATATAAATATTTATAGTCTTACCAGACATTATCCTGTCAGCGCTGCTGGGTCATTTTTGCTTATAGCATCAATTGGGCTGGGGCTTGCTCTGGGGATTCGGCAATTCTGGATGGAACAAGTTACAAGGACATGGAGCTTTCTGATTCACCGCTCTATTAACAGAAGAGCGATACTTTGGAGCAAATTAGCAGCGGCAGCAATTGTCTTTATTATTTCACCTGGGATTATTTGGTCTATTTTTTATTGGTATTCACTAAGGCCTGAACTTTTTGCAGTACCGTCGACGGGAAGGATTTTTGTTGAAGGGTGGATTTTTGTTGTCCTAGGCTTTATGGTTTATCTGGGTATGACGCTTGCCGGTCTTAACAGGGTTAGGTGGTACACGACAAAACTATTCGGACTTCTGTTTGCGGGATTGATGGTAGTAGTAGTTCTTGGTCAATGGAGTTTGCTGTGGGCTTTTATATTTATAATAGTCGGGATTACAATTTTGCTGTCTCAGATTATTGAGATATTTTTAAGCAGGGAATTTTAAGCTGGGGCTGATACTATGAAACTAAAAAGTGTTTTAAAATATGTTGCGATGCCCGCCGGTGTGTTTAGCACATTGGCGGTGCTGCTGCTTATAGTTTTAGCTGTGCAGGGGATTGTGTGGGGATTGCTTATTACATTTATGAATGAGGGATTTGAACAACATCCGGCTAAAGTGGAAGACCCAAACACGAGGGTATCGCGTTCGGATAAGAAATTCTTACCGGACGGCACGGTTCATTTGATTAGCGTTGTTGAACAAAAGGGCCGGCAAGAACTATGGCGCGAACGGATTTATGATGTGAATGACAATTTGCTTTGGGAGGGTATTCGCAAGGACCGGCCATATAAATATCTGACATGGGCTGAGTACCCGAACCAGAGTATTACCGAGAGTTGGATGAGGGAGTTGGGAATGATTACGCCTGAATTCTCACAGGCACTTGAAATCCCTGTCAGTTTAGACGGCCGGACGATAGAGGCTTGGCGTTATGACCCCCAGAGACAGCGGTTTGTCGGCTATGAGATAAAAGGAAATAAAATCGGCTATCTTGGGACAGGCGGATTTACAGAAACAAAATCACAGGTAATGCCATTTGGAAAATTCAAACTTTTTACCGGTTGGGTTCCAAAAGATTCTTTCAGCCCCACCCTTTTTTGGCAGACGGACAAGCGGATTTACCAAATCAATTTTGAGGGGCGAAAAGTAGATTTGCTCTTTGAAATCGCAGATGGCGAAATCGCAAATATCCGCATGAAGAACTGGGGGGCTTCTGCCACAGGAAAAACGGAAACTGCTGAGATCGAATACCGGCCGATGATTTACTGTCGGCTCGGTGGAGAGGGAGACTATCATCTTATCTTGCGTGAGCCGCAGCAGGAGTTGACGGTTACTATCCCCAATCAGCGACAAGGAGCGAGTTTTACAGCAACCAGGCAGGGAATTTTCTTTTCTCAGGGAATAAGTGATGCAAATCCGCCCGCAACTTATGAGCAATCACCTGAGATTTGGACAAAGTATTGGAATGATTATAGAAAAAAAACGCACAAGAGAGGAATTGAACTTTACAGGGTGGAAAATGATGGCCGGATTTTGCTTGTGAATCGCTTTGAATGGATTAAGCCGGCAGACTATAGTGTTCCTGAAGTAGATTTGTCGTGGCGAAGCAAACGGCATCTCACAATCATCTCGCCTCCTGCCTATGATTTATGTTGGTATTTGGGCATGGATAAAGTTGCTCGGTTACAAGCAGAAAAAACTGTTGTAACCGACGTTTTTGCGCAGCTTTTAGAATGGTGGCGACCAGGAAAGGCGGCTGTAAATTGGGTATTGAGTATTGCCCTGATGGGCTTTACATTGTGGCATGGCTGGGCAAGAAGAACTTCCTGGGTGAAACTGGTTTTCTGGATTGTTTTTGCCGGGCTTTTCAGCTTGGCAGGTTTTCTTACCTACTGGGCATTAAATCACACCCCTGTTATCAAATGCCCCCTCTGCGGAAAATCCAGAGGCCTTGAAAGAATTAACTGCGCCCGATGCGGTTTGGAATTACCCAGACCAGAACGCAGAAAACTTGATTTAATATTAAACTCCTGAATTTTCGCATATTTTAAAAATTTTTGGAATTTGCCGAACCGACTCAAGGCCTCAACGTAAGTATATATAGAAAGATAAAAAAGCTCTCCTTCTCCTCATAATGGTTAGTTTAGGGCGTGCGAATAAGCGGCGGCATCAGTTGGTTTGATTCCGCCGCTTGGTTTTTAAATTGTTTACGCTTTTTTGAGTTGAAAGAATTGCGTAAGTCCTTATTGCACTCAACTGTCGCCAGATGTTATCCAAGGTCTTCCAAAGACATCCAAACGCATTCAGAAGTTCTCCAAACGCATTCCAACGATACTCCAAAGTATATCCAAAGTACGTCAAATGAAACCAATGAATAGTCACCTTTTTTGTTTTAAGTTCATTCATATAAAAGCGTTAAGAAAAAATTTAGACACAGATAAGCTATGAAACCGGAGCCTCCAAGCTCGGTTATAATACGGGATCATGAAATGTCCCAAAAATTTACGTGCTGGCGCTTGTGGCGTCGCACAATAACCTTTTTGCAATGGAGGCTCTAATGGAT
>JAPLMV010000074.1 GCA_026386835.1 Planctomycetota bacterium
TTCTACCGCATCCTGATAGCGGCCAAGGTTGCCGTAGGCATTGCCAAGATTACGGTGTGCATTGCTGCGGTTTGGGTCAAGCTGGAGGGTGTGCTTACAGGCTAATATAGCTTTGTCATACTGACCCGCCTGTGAGTAAAAATCGGCCAGAAGCGGGTTTAGACCTACAACATCCGGTTCCCGTTCAATAAGTAGCTTTAACTCCTCTATGGCGTCATTGTAAAGGTGCATATCTTTGTAAGTGAAAGCTAAGCAAACATGAGGCCAACGCCTGTTTGGGTCGAGTTGTGCAGATTTCTTGTATGCCTGTATTGCCTCTTCGTAATGCCCACCGCTTGCATACTCATCACCCAAGCCGTTCCACGTTTGCGACTTGGTTGGCTCTATTCGCACCAATTGGTTCGTAACCTCTGCGGCCTTTTCAAAGTCGTGCGAACGGTCGTAGTATCCAGCAAGAAAACGATAAGCCTCGACATTATCTCGGTCTATCTTGACAACCTGTTTTAAAACCGCCGCCTTGACACTTTCAACGTCAATTGTTACTGACTTGACAACCCAGATACAAGCCACACACACAAGTACCGCCAACTCAGCTTTCAGAAACCATCGTTTTTTCGTTTTCATATTACAACCTCTTTCTAAGGTATAGGTAATAACTTCTTTATGACCTAAAATTCCCTTCCATTTTCCAAGGTCGTACATGCTGCAAAAAATCCCCTATGCGTTGTATAGGAACAATCGGCCATTTCAGGGGGTGGCTTTATCGGCTTTGCTTGTTAGCCGTTTTGAGAGCACTGGCACGTGCATATTCATAGGGCAAGGTCATATAATAAGGGGGTGGGGCGTTTTGATTGATAATTGATGTTGAGGAAGACAGAAACAGAAAACAGGAGACAGAAGTCAGAATAAAAAAAGGTGGGGTAAAGACCCCACTAAGGGGCAGGCAAGATGTCCATGCCACAGATGCCCATACCACCTCAGTCGATAATTTTCAGTTTTTCCGGCGAAAGCCTTTTCAGCCCCGGCAACTGGTTTTGGCCCAATACCGCCTCGATTATTACGCTGTCGCCGCTGTATGTCTCTTTGAGGATTGTCCCGCAGGCACGCAGGTAACTTTGGGCTTTGCCGTTTGACTGGCTGATGCGAACCTGCACCGTAATTTTGCCGCCCTTATATTTTGCCGCCGCTATTTCTGCAAGCTGTTCCAGACCGAAGCCCGTTTTGGCGGATATACAGAGCGCATCGGGAAACAGCGTTTGAAGCGTCTCGAGTTCACTTATTTTTTTGACGGCGTCAACTTTATTAAATACCTTAAGTGCCGGCTTTTCGCCGCAGCCGATTTCCTTCAGTACCTTATCGACCGATTCAATCTGTTTCATCGCATCCGGATTGGATGCGTCTATTATATGCAGCAGCAAATCGGCATAAACGGCCTCTTCGAGCGTTGCCTTAAACGATGCAACAAGCTGATGAGGCAGCTTCCTGACGAAACCGACCGTGTCGCTCAATAGAATCTCAACCCCGCTGACAGGCGTCCATTTCTTTGTCTGGGTATCGAGCGTGGCAAAAAGTTTGTCCTCAACATAGGCATCTGCGTTTGTAAGCTTATTCAGCAGCGTGCTTTTGCCCGTGTTGGTATAGCCGACTAAGCAAATCTTGAATAGTCCCTGGCGTCCGGTGATTTCGCGTATTCTGCGGCTGTCGATATTTTCAAGCTCGTGTTTCAAATCCCTGACTCGGTCTTTCACTAACCGCCGGTCGGTTTCAAGCTGCTGTTCGCCCGGGCCTCTGGTGCCGATTGCACCGACTGCCCCTGCGCCGGTTGCTCCGCCTGCACCTGCCAGGGCATCAAGGTGCGACCACATCCTTGTCAATCGCGGATATGTATACTCGAGCTGCGCCACTTCCACCTGCAGTTTGGCCTGCTGGGTTTTTGCCCTTGTCGCGAATATATCCAAAATCAACTCGCTGCGGTCTATCACCTTGACGTTGACGATTTCTTCAATCACACGGATTTGTCCCGGCGACAGGTCGTTATCGAATATAATCACGTCCGCCTCGAACCGCTTGACCCGCTCGGCAAGTTCAGTCACCTTGCCTTTGCCTATGTAGGTCGAGGGGTTTATCTTGTGAACTTTCTGCTGATACCTGTCAACGACAATCGCCCCGGCGCTTTCCGCAAGGGACACAAGCTCGGTCAAATCGTCCCCTTCGTCCCTGCCGCGAAGTATCGCGCCAATCAAAATAGCTCGTTCTTTTTTAACCGTTAAGCCGTCACGAATTTTTTCCAATTCAAAAATACCTCCAAATTATTTTGCCAGTTTAGCATATTTATCCATATTACTCAAGAAAACCCGCCCTTTACAGCAAATTCAAGGGTTTTTAACCAAATCAGCTTTTTGACGTAAAACCCTTAAAAAAGTGAAAAAAGTGCAATTTTTAACTTGATAAAAAATGAAAGGTTTATTACACTGAATAGCTCTAAAGTCAGCGGTTAGTTGAAATTATAGTTATTACTTTTTTTGAAAGGACGAAAGGGTTTATTTTTTATGCTGAAAGTCAAGTCACGCACGGGCGAATCGGTACAGCAAATGATGAGGCGTTTTAAGAAACTTTGTGAAAAAGAAGGCCTGATAAGAGATATGAAGCGTAATGCTTATTATGAGAAACCCTCTGAAAAGAATCGCCGCCGTGAACGCAAAGCCCGCAGAAATGCACAACTGAACACCATGTTCAGTATGACTTCCAGCGCCATCCACTAAAGAAATTAAAAGTTAAAAATTCAAAATTGCGGAAGTAAGACAGTCTTACCTCCGCAATTTTTATTTCACTACGGGCCAGAAAACCCAGTCGCCTTCGTCAGCCCACTGTTTAACTTTGCCTTTATCGTCTCTAAAAACCTGTCCGCCGTCATCTTTGAAATTACTGCCGACACTGTACAGGATAAAATTGCCCTCTGTTTTCCTATACACCAGCGGCTTATCGCTCCACGGGTCCATCGGCAATTCTTTCAAATAACCCGCCTCGACTACTTGCTCCAGCGTTTCGGGGTAATCCCCTTTATCCTGCTTGTATCGCATTATTGCCAGCGTCGTTACCACCGCCTCGCAGTGAACTTTGTTGCGATATGAAAGCTCGATTACTTTCTCCATCGCGGGCATAAGAATATAATAAAGCGGATGACGTGCAACTTTTACAAATGACCTGTCGGCAAGGCCGAGTTCGCGGCCGGCATTAAAATTCACCTGATGTTTTTGCCACGGTGTGGTCTTTGTCCACTGTTCATACTTACCATAAGCATTTTCAAACTTTTTTATAGTTTCACACCGATTGGCGGTCGTCAATGCATACCCCAGTGATATCGTATAAGTTATGATATTCCATTGGTTGGGGTCATCAAATATGCTATCCAAATTGGTGAAATTCAGACTGCCCGGAATGAAATGGCCGGAGCCGCAGCCGTTGTCGGTAAAACACCTCTGAATAGTGTCATAGAAGCAAAATTTTTCAACCTCAAAATTTACCGTAAAGGTGTCTGAGGCAATCAGCTTCTCAAATTCATTCTGAAAGGCCTGTAATTTCGGGGAATCAATTTCTTTATCCTGCAAAATTACGGAACTTGTGCTGCAAGCAAGGGCTTCCATAGAGATGCCGACAAGCTGTTCAATGAGCGTCCGCGGCCCTTTCAAGTGCATACCGGCACGATAACAGGTAGACAGGTCGTTAAATGCCTCATCAATCTGGCCTGTTGCCGCATCCAATTTTGCCCGCCAGCACAAAAGATAACCGAACTTCCTCATATCACTCAGATTAGGCATGAGCATATCAAACATAACATTGTTTTTGGCCTGGCGTTTCCACCAGCAGTACGGTTTATTCGTCGCCTGTTTGAAAATCTCAAAGGCGCCGTTATTATCCGCAATCCACCGCTTCATAAGCGTAAGTTCTTCCTCTGTAAGCTCTGCGGGTGTTTGCTTACCTCTAATCACACTGAGCAGCTTTTTCTCGGCAATGTTTGGCTCTTCCGCATACAGCCTGATTGCCTCAAGATACAAAGGCGCAGCATTAAGGCCCTCATCAGCAACAGGACATGCAATTTCCCCTGCTCTTTGAACATAGTTGATGGAAATGGTGGGTTTGCCAAGTGAGAGATAAATGCAATAGAATACGAGGCAAATGAATGCGACGCCGATAGTTTGGAAACTGCGAACGAACACCATCCGCCACAATGGCCGGCAGCGTTTCTTGGCTCGGCGCAAAAGAACCGCCAGCATCTTAGCATCCCCGAATGCATCAATTACCTTTTGCGCCTTTTGCTCTTTTTCCTGCTCGCTATTGCAGTTTCGCAGTGCATCTTCAAAATGTGCCGCAAGTTCAGCCTGTACATCCTCGCGTACCTTCCGCCGATACCCCATCCTCTTTATGACAAGCCGAATATACTCCCCCGCTACCGGCGGCAGCTCCGCAAACAGTTTTTCACTATCTTTTCGCTTCATACACATTACTCCCTTTTTACCCCGCACCCGCCACCGGCGGGTCATTCCGAGCTTGCGAGGAATCCACAGAATACTGATTGCTCAGCAATCTACCTCGCAGTCTAATAATTTCTTACGCCGGCACAACGCCAAAGCCAAACACAAACTTCAATCCCGCCGCAAGTTCCTTTAGTTGTGCTTTTTGTGCCGCAAGCTGCTCTTTGCCTTTGCTTGTAATTGAGTAATATCGCCTCTTTCTTCCAGATGGCGAGTCTTCCCACTTTCCTTTAACGAGTTTTTTTGCCTCGAGGTTATATAGCAGCGGATACAGCGTACCTTTTCCCAGCGTTAGTATCTCGCTGCTTCGCTGCTCGATTGCCTGGCTAAGTTCATACCCATACATCGGGCCGCGGGAAAGAATCTCCAGCACCACCGCCGGTGCAATACCTTTTAATAACTGGCTCTCAAATTTCATAAAAAACTCCTTGTCAGCTTCTGGTTATTATTCAAATCAATAGTTTTAGTTTATATTGCATAGTATGCCATACCTACTATGCAATGTCAAATAAAAAATAAATTTTTTTTCCAGCCCAAAAAAATCAGCCGACCCGGTATAAACCGAATCGGCCGATTTTGACGTACGGGTTATGCCTGGTAATTATTCCTGCGGTTTTATGGCTGGCTTTGGCGCAAGCATTTCAACAGCCGACTTTATTTCAAGGACATGCTCCTTAGGCACCGCAACATTCAGCGTAACAGCGCCGTCGCCTATATTGCCGGTAATCGCAATATTACTTTTGCTGACAATTTGCCGTAAAGCATTAGCGT
This sequence comes from Planctomycetota bacterium, assembly GCA_026386835.1. Lineage (GTDB taxonomy): Bacteria > Planctomycetota > Phycisphaerae > Sedimentisphaerales > Anaerobacaceae > JAPLMV01. The sequence continues at coordinate 5,304 of JAPLMV010000074.1, forward strand.
CAAATGGCACCCCTGGCATAAAGTCTGCCATCATCCGCAAAAGACGCAGATAATTGTAAGTAACGGCAAACTGGGCTTGTTCGCCTGCAGGTATCAATGCCATCGCATTTTTAATCTCGGAATTGATTGTGTTCGGTTCGCCTGATTTGGCCTTATCTATTAATGCCTTAATACGAGCATCAGCGGTTATTCCCACCGCATATAACCCAAGGCCATTGACTATTGCCATTTTGGCCACAATGTTTTCGCCATACATTTTCATTGCCATTTGTCCCATTTGCGAATTGGCATCGACAGACTTTATTGTGACCTTCGTTACGTCGATGGATACTCCTTTATATTTTTCTGCATTACGCTTCATATCACAGATGACTGTCACACCGAACGTTTTGAGAAAGTCCTGCATATAATGTGCATTCATCATTTCTATGCCGGCATCGATACTCTTTTGAAATGCGTTATTATCAGCCACTTCAAAGACATACATTGCGCTGAACAGCGGTTTGGAATTCGGGTCGAAAAAGGCTGAGTGCACCAATGTCTTGCCGAGCGAATTTACGCCGCTTTTGATAAGATTCATTGTCTTGGCCTTTTCGTCCGCGGTGAACTTCGGCCCTAACACAGGCGCAAAAATATCGACAAGCTCCTCATACATTTTTATCATCACCGGCTTGTTCACGTGTCCGCTCATATTCATTACCGCATTTCCGGGTAGATAACTCAGTAATGGATTCGTGCCTTTATCGGCAGAACTCGACTCAAGTATTCCTGCCAGTTTCGTGCCCGGTATAGCCGTAAATGTCCCCGTTAAACTGAGCACATCAGGTTTCGGATTAGCCGCAAGCATGATAGTTTTGCTTTCATTCATCAGCCTCTTGGCTACCTCAAAGTATATAGCAATGCCCTTTGCCGCCAGGGCTATATTGGGGTCTTTTGCGGCCATTACCTTTTGGGCCTCATCCATTTTCGCAAAAATCATCGGGCCGTAAAGTTTCTTCACCTGCTCGATATTGCCGTAAGCCCAGATTCGCCCCACAACCGCCGCTTCACGATTGGCTGCACCCAAAACCGAGGTCAGGTTCTTTGCCTTAGCTGCTTTCACGGTGGCGCCAAGGGCAGTGTATTTGTCAGGGGGGGCTAAAATAGCGTAACTCCCTGCCTGCATAACCAGCATTTTCTTCCGTCCTATTGTGCTCACGCCGTTGGAGTCCGGCTTCGTTGCTGAAACGTTTGAACTGATGAATTTGCTGTAATCGGCTACGGGAACAAGAAAGCCAATAAACATCTCAGGCAACACATTCGGCTCTTTTTGAATCGCCGTGCCGAATATCGCCATCTGACCCTTGAGATTTACATTTGCCATGTTCGGGTCGCCAATCGCATTGGCCAACTGCATCCTTGTCATCATCGCGGCTGGATTGGGCATCGGTGCAATACCAGCCAGAAACTGGTCGAGCTGCCCGAGTGTGCCTTCATAATTATTTATGCGAATCGCGAATAACGCATCCGCAGGCACGGCTTCAAAAACATCCCCTGCCTTTGCCGCCATGCCGACAAAAAGACTAATCACAACAACAATCAAAACTTGTACAGATTTTTTCTTAGTTGACATCTTACTTCTCCTGAATTTATCATTGGATTTCAAACTTCCTATATCGCCTATTTTCTAAAACAAACCTCTCAGATTGTTATTTGGCTGATTATATCCACAGTTGTTCCCCGCTCATATTTTTTCTTTCACCAGACACCTTACAAGGGATTTTCTATCCCGTCAAGCTTTTAAGTCGCAAATCGGCAATAAAAAAACCGGCCGACCCGGTATTATCCGAATCGGCCGATTTGTTTTTATTAAAACAAATTCTTTTACTCAGGTAATAAACCTTCGCAGCCGGGCGACTTAATTGGGATTGCCAGGCATAACGCTTATTTCCGGCTCAACGGCCTCTGGCTTGTTGGGCTCTGTTGCATAAACGACGTTTGCGCCGGCCTTGAGCGACTCGACATACTTATTGGCGATCTCGGCCTTTTTGGCTTCCCCGAGCTGTTTTATGATTTCCGCCTTG
>JAPLMV010000150.1 GCA_026386835.1 Planctomycetota bacterium
AAAACTCATCAGCGTTTTAAAGGCCGACTGGGAACAAATCCCCGCCGTCAAAAATTCAAAAGAAAAAAAACGCGATGGCGTAATTGTTGTCAGCAGCGTCAAACCAATTTGGACAGCACTTGTCGAAAAAATCACAAGAGAGACCCTCGTTGAAAAGATACTCGTCATTGGCAGAGACATCCCCCTGCCGATGGATTTGTCCGTAAAGGAATGTTCCAACGTCGGCACCGACAGGGTAGTAGCCGCAACAGCCGCCTACGCAGTGGTCGAAGCAGCGGTAGCAGTCGCCAATTTCGGCACCGCAGTAACTATTGACCTTGTCGATGACAGAGGTGTATTCCTCGGCGGCGTAATTTTGCCCGGCTTTGAAATCTCCGCAAAAACACTTAGCGAAAATACCGCCCTATTGCCGAAAGTTACCGTCACTCACCCCGAACTTCCCTGGGGCAGGGACACCGTTGAGGCAATCAATAACGGCCTGTATTATTCGGCAATCGGCACCCTGCATGAGGTCATCAGTCGCTATGCCGAAAAAACCGGATCCTGGCCGCAGACCATTATTACCGGCTCAGGTGCAAAAATCATAAAAGATGACTGCGATTTTATCGATAACTATGTCCCCGACCTTGTCATTAAAGGCATCGCACTTGCCTACTCAAAATATGTCGAATCGAAAATGGATGATGTAATTTGACCTATGAGTATTTTTGCCGCAGTAATGACAGGCCAGGGAACAGGCGCCATCTCGACAATCCAGCTTTTCGGCGATAAGGCCGAAGGCGTATTAAAAAAAGTATTCAAACCGTCAGGCAGCAAGCCCGCTACTTTCGGACTCGGCCAAATCCTGCTCGGCACAATCCACGATGGCAACCGCACCATCGACCAGGTTACTATCGGCTGTGAAGGCAGAAATAACTTCACGATAAATTGTCACGGCAACCCTTTGATTGTTGAAATGATAATGAAGCTCCTTCAAAAACGAAACGTAAAACCGATAACAGCACAGCAGCTCATAGTTAAAATCCTGTCATCGGATAAATCGCTAAATACCATCGCCATCGAAACGGCACTGGCCCAGGCCGAAGCCAAAACTCTCGAAGGCGCCAAAATAATCGCAAACCAGGTTAATGCCGGCCTTGCCAAAAAAGCGGCACAGTGGTTTGACAGCATAAATGACACACCGCTAAAGCAAATCGCCGCCGATGCAAAAAAAATACTCAAAACGAGTGAAACAGCAAAATTGATTATTGAAGGATTGACAGCCGTTATTGCAGGTCCGCCTAATACCGGCAAAAGCACACTGCTGAACGACCTCGCAGGCAAACCGAAGGCGATCGTTACGGATATCAAAGGCACAACTCGCGACTACGTCATCGCACAATGCCTCATCGCCCCCCTTTGCATAGAATTGATTGACACTGCCGGCCTGGATGACGAACTTGCCGCAGCAGCCGCAAACAAAATCGAAAAAACCGCACAGAAAAAAAGTTTTGCAATCCTCGAAAAAGCCGATTTAGTACTGGTCGTTCTCGACAACAGCCAGACCCAAAACGCCATCGGCAAAAAACTTCTAAAAAAAATCGCCGATAAAAAAATTATCACTATCCTTAATAAATGCGACCTGCCCGCCAAATTTGACACCACCGAGCTGCCTAAAACTTTAACCGACACGATAAAAATAAGCGCCAAAGCCGGTACCGGCATCGAAAATCTGCTAAAAAAAATCCGCCAGCTCTCAGACGCAGCGGATTTTGATTTGCAATCCCCTGTTTGTTTCACTGACAGGCAAAAAAACCTTCTCCAAAAACTCACCTCTGCAAAAACAAAAAAGCTCGCCCGTCAAATCATATCTGGGTTGTTAAACGGCCGGCTTTGTGTATAATCTTCTCCTATGACTGCGGAAAATGAAAAGCTGACCCCTGCGATGAAGCAGTTCCATCAGTTCAAAAAAAAGTACCCTGATGCGATACTGTTTTTCCGAATGGGCGATTTTTATGAAACCTTTTACGAGGATGCCAAAACCTGCTCCCAGGTGCTCGGCCTGACCCTGACCAGCAGGAGCAAGGGCGAAAACCCCATCCCGCTTGCGGGTGTCCCCTATCACGCCGTCGATGGCTACCTAAAAAAAATGCTTCAGGCCGGCTACAAAGTCGCCGTCTGCGAACAGGTCGAAAACCCCAAAACCGCAACCGGCGTCGTAAAACGTGACGTCATACGAATTGTCACGCCCGGCACGCTCACCGACGACATGCTGCTCAACGCCAAAGAGGATAACTTCCTCTGCGCAATTAGTCTGGGCACAAACTCCGCCGCTGCCATAAGCTGGGTCGATATTTCGACAGGCCATTTCTTCGCCCAGAAGCTGCCCGAAGAAAAAATCCTCGACGAGATTCTTCGCCTCTCGCCTGCCGAGTGCCTTCTTGCCGACCGGCGCGGCGAACTATTCGAAGCCGAGACCAGAAAGCTCGCCAAAGACATCGCCCAGCTCACCAGCGCCATCATAACTCAGCGGCCCGGCTGGTATTTCGACCCTTACCAGGCAAGACAGCGCCTGCTCAAACATTTCGGTACCGCAACACTCGAGGGCTTCGGCATAAGCGACTGCGATGACGTAATCCCCCCAGCCGGCGCCGTAATCGAATACCTCAACGAAACGCAAAAGACCGCACTGGGCCATATCCAGTCCTTAAAAAAAATCGACCGCAAAAAATTCCTGCAAATCGACCCCACCAGTATTCGCAGTCTCGAAATCCTGCGGACAATCCGCACCGAAAGCCAGAAAGGTTCACTCCTCGACTGCCTCGATACGACCCTGACCGGCATGGGCGCTCGAATGTTCCGCAACTGGATTTGTATGTCGCTTTGCGACCTTGGCACAATCGAGCTTCGTCAGGATGCCGTCGAGGCGTTCAAAGAAGCCGCCGACAAACTATCACAGTTGCGTAAGCAGTTTTCCAATATCGCCGACCTCGAGCGCATAGCCGCCCGCGTGAGCACATTCCGCGCCACGCCCCGCGACCTCATCGCTCTGGCCGCGACGCTCCGCCAGATTCCAGCAATCCGCCAAATCCTTCAAGGCTTCTGTGCTGATTTGCTCATCAAGTTAGCCAAATCAAGCGACAGCATGGACGAACTTGCCGAGCTGCTCGAATCCGCCATCGAGCCCGAATGTCCCACGCACCTGCGCGATGGCGGCGTCATAAAAACCGGCTTCAATGCAGAACTCGATAACCTCCGCTCAATTTCCAAAGACGGGCAAAGCTGGCTGCGGAATTATCAAAAAGAACAGGCCGAGCGAACCGGCATCGCCAACCTCAAAATCGGATACAATAACGTCTTTGGCTACTATATCGAAATCAACCACTCCTGTTCCGAAAAAGCCCCCGCCGACTACGTCCGCAAACAGACAGTCAAAAATGCAGAGCGCTACATCACCGAAGAACTCAAAAAATACGAAACCCAGGTACTGACCGCCCAGGAAAAAGCACTGGACCTGGAACTTCAGCTCTTCGAGCAGCTCCGCCAAAACGCCTGCCAATACGTCAGCCGCCTCCAGTGTCTGGCCGACGTCGTCGCACAATGCGACTGCCTAAGCTCACTTGCATTTCTCGCAAACCGCCGAAACTATATCCGCCCGAAAATCACTACCGGCTGCGAACTATTCATCAAAGACGGCAAACACCCAGTTCTGGCTGAAACTCTCGGCTCAGAATTCGTCCCTAACGATATTGAACTGGGCAATGGCTGCGGCGATTGCATCATCATCACCGGCCCAAATATGAGCGGCAAAAGCACATATATCAGGCAAACCGCACTGCTTGTCCTCATGGCACAAACCGGCTCATTCATCCCCGCCCAACAGGCGACTATCGGCTTAGTCGATAGAATCTTTACGCGTGTCGGCGCCTCCGATGAGCTTACAAGAGGCCAATCGACCTTTATGGTCGAAATGACCGAGACCGCAAACATCATCAACAACGACACCGGCAAATCGCTCGTTATCCTCGATGAAATCGGTCGCGGCACAAGCACTTATGACGGCCTGTCGCTGGCGTGGGCAATTACTGAGCACATCGCAAACAAGCTCAAATGCAGAACGCTCTTTGCAACCCATTATCACGAACTTACGGAACTGGCAGAGCTTTTTAACAACGTCAAAAACTGCAACGTCGCCGTCCGCGAATGGATGGACGAGGTCGTCTTTCTGCACAAAATCCTGCCTGGCGGCACGGACAAAAGTTACGGCCTGCACGTCGCCAAATTAGCCGGCTTGCCCAGGCCTATTTTGGAACGCAGTAAAGAAATTTTAGCCGAGCTTGAAAGCACCTTTGCCAGAGAAGCGACTGAAAAGAACCTTGCCAAACACAAAACCAAAACCCCCGACCCTGCTTTGCAGTTCGTCGAGAAACATAAAAGCATCATCGACAAACTCGCCTCTATGGACGTGAATAATTTAACTCCCATCGAAGCAATCAATCTCCTGAACCAGATAAAAAAAGAAATCGACGGCTGAAGACAGACGACTGATGTCATCCAAGGTCATCCAAAGACATCCAAACGCATTCAGAAGCACTCCAAAGATACTCCAACGATACTCTAAAGTACTCCAAAGTATGTCCAAAGACACCAAATATATGGCAAGACCCTGCCCTGCCATTACTAAAATTGGGTTTGATTGGGTTTGTTTTGAACAATAGGCCACATCTCATAGTTCGTTGTAATTGCTTGTATATACTAAGGTTAAAACATTTTTAGCATTTTGGAAATTGGGTTTGTTTTGCATAATTTGATATTTTTGGTCGAAAGATTTTTTTGACACGGATTGACATGGCGTGGCAGAGCCGCAACCAAATCCGAAGCACGAATTTCGAAATCCGAAACAAATTCAAATAACCAAAATTCAAAACAAAACTCCTTACAGGCCAAAGTAGCACGGCCATCTTGGCCGTGTTTTCACGGGCGGGACGCCCGTGCCACAAGGCGCAGAAAAATAGCGTCTCTCTCTATAAAGGGGCGAAGCTGCGCGTTTGGTCGAAAAAAACGTTAACCGCAGAGAACGCCAAGAACGCAGAGAAGAGATAACTTATTGTAAAATAAGGAGTTAGAAAATGGTGAAAATTTTTTTATTTTTTTCGGATTTTGGTCGAGAGTACCTGCGCGTTTGGCCGAAGCCGTATCTCGTCGCTTGTATCTCGTATTGCGGGGTTTAACAGTAAAGAGTGGCCGGGAAATACGGTGGAGGTGGTTTTCTGATTCCATCCTGAGTGGTAGTAGAAGGATTAGCCACAGAGAACACAGAGGGGATTTGTCATTGTTCATTTATTTACTTAAGTTCTTTGGCATTTTCCTTATAAGTCCAATTATAAGCTTCAAAGTAATATTGAAATATGTCAGGATGTTCCTTTTGCAAAATCAAATAACATGGTCTTGTCTCTGCTCCTTTTCTTTCATATGTGGCAGTCGTAATTATTAATTTACCAGAGTTAGTTTTCGAACTAGGGTCCACAAAAGTTATACTTAAAGGGACCATTCCTGTTGTTTTAACTTCAAATTTTTTTCTTCCTTTCACAATTTTATTTGTACGCAATTCTTTGACCCATTTAGTAAGCGTTGTAATCGAATGAGCAAGATGCTCAGCAAATAGCTCTTTATCACGCATTACATCTTCGCCCCAAGTTTTAATTGCACAAGCGTTCGCGGGATCACATAGCATAATACGAACTTTCTTTTTTTTGATTGCCTCAAAAATCAGTTTTTTGTTCGTTGTGTTCTCTTTCTTTTTATCAGTCGCGGTTAACGAATACAGATTCTGCCCCGAAACAAATATTTCACCGCGAGCTTCTGCAAGCAAATCTGCAAATTTAAATGGAGATTCTTTTATGCGTTTAGCAACTATGGTTAGATACAATGACTCCCATTGAGGAGTTCTTTGTACCTTGTACCTCTCAGGGGTCAGCAAATAGGAGAAGAATGGAACGTTTTTGGCAATTGGATTTAAATCAGACTTTAGTTTGGCCCAAGAACTGTCGAATGCTTTTTTTATTTGTTTTTCTGATAGGTTTAATTTTTTATTCAAAGCTTTTACTATTTCCCAAATGCGTTTTTTCTCAAAAGTGTATGACTCACATAAATAGAGAGGATAATTCAAACCATCCAAGTCATCGGGTTTCATATCAAGAAGAAACGGGTAAAACCCGTGATTGTTATCATCGATTATCAGTCCGGCCTCGAACAAAATCCATGGATTACTATAATTTTCACGCGTAAGACACGCAATCCCGGCATCTGCAGTTCTAGTGTAGTGCGTCATAAATAGCTTGACTTATAAATTAGGGGTGGATTATAATGTTCTGCATGAAAATAGCAGAACCAATACTATTGTCCCTCGAAGAACGCACGAAATTGGATATGTGGGCGTCAGCACGGAGCATGCC
>JAPLMV010000016.1 GCA_026386835.1 Planctomycetota bacterium
GGATTTAGCCAATTCCAAAGCCCTTTTTGAAAGGGCAGAGAAGGTTGCATGGACAAACAATTTCGATTACGCTCTCGAGCTTTATCTTGATGGCCTGCGATGTGCGCCAGATGACCTTGAAAATGGCCATATTAAGCTCCGAGGGATTGCACTTTTAAGGCAGGTAAAAGGCGGCAAAAAGCCCTCGATGATGGAAAAAATCAGATATCGAGGCGGAAAAACCCCTCTCGAGCAGATGATTAGTGCCGAATACCTTTTCACAAAAGACCCCGACAGTTTGTCTTACGCCGAGGCAATGCTAAAGGCAGCGATTGCCGGAGGACACAAAAAAACCGCCGCCTGGCTCGCTGATTTGCTTTTTCAGGCAAATAACAATTCCGAAAAACCATCCTTGCAAACTTACCTGCTCTTAAAGGATTCTTACATCAGCATAAACCAGCTTGATAGGGCTGTAGCTGCCTGCCAGTATGCCCAAAGACTTAAGCCCAGCGATACAGATTTGGCAGATGAGGTACAGAGGCTCGCCGCCGAATTAACGGTTTCAAAAGGCAAATATGACCAGGCCGGCGATTTCAGAAACTCCATTAAGGACCGCGATGTTCAGGAAAAACTTCAGATGCAGGATAGCGTCGTCAAAACAAAAGATTACCGCACCATGATTCTTGAAGAGGCCAGAAAAGCCCTCGAGCAGAATCCGAATCTCCCTAAGAATATATTCAATCTCACAAAAGCCCTTGAAGATTTTCAAACCGACCAGGCTGACAACGAGGCCGTTGAGCTTTTGGAAAATACATATAAGGCAAAAAACGATTTCAGTTTCAAACAGCAGGCCGGCCTGCTGAAAATAAAGCAGCTCAGACGTAAAATAAGGGATGAAAAAGCCGCTCTCGAAACAAACCCCGACAATACCGAGGCCAAAGCCCGCTTTATAGAACTCTCAGCAGCGCTCAATAATACCGAACTGGAGCATTATCGCCTCTGCGTTCAAAATTACCCCACCGATTTGCAGTTAAAATATGAGTTCGGCGCCAGGCTTGTCCGAAATAAACGGTACGACGAGGCCATACCGTTGCTCCAGGATGCCCAGAGAGACCCAAGACACCGCCTTACCGCTATGGACAAAATCGGCCTTAGCTTCTTTATGAAGGGCTGGTATACCGATGCCATTGATGTCTTTAACCGGGCCATTGACTCTTATGAAATAAAAGATGATGGCATTGCAAAGGAATTAAGGTATAATCTGGCACGGTCTTATCAGGAGCATGGCGATACCGAAAAAGCCATCGATATTTATCGCAAAATCGCTCAGCTCGATTTCGGTTATAAGGATGTCCGCCAGCGGGTGGATGATTTAAGGAATAAAAAAGCAGGACCAGCCTCTCAGTAAGTATATATTAAAGTTTGTAAGTGAAATATCGAAGGTTTTTTAGGAGATTACCGTGGCACATTCGTTATCAGCCAAAAAAAGAGTCAGGCAAAACGCTAAAAGCAATGAGATTAACCGCGCTCGAAAAAGTCAGATAAGGACACAGATCAAACGTTTCGAAGCAGCCGTTGGCAGCGGCGATGCAGCCGCAGCCGCAGAACAGTTTCGGCTTGTCGGCAAGAAACTAGACAAAGTCGCTTCTACCAGCACCATGCACAAAAAAACCGCTGCACGAAAAAAATCCCGTCTTGCCAAAAAACTCAACGCTCTCAAGGCCAAAAAGGCTTAAAGCTTTTAACAAAATGAGACTGCTTCGCTCCGCTCGCAGTGACATACTTTCTGTCATTGCGAGGAGCAAAGCGACGAAGCACTCTCGATATTTTGCTGAAAGCGCTTATTTTCATTTTGTTAGAGGCTTTTAATTAAAAGCCCAAACTATATTAGGCATAAGTGCATAAATTGGTAGGGTGGGGTCTTTTGTGGTGAGCAAGCCTGTCCTGATGGTTTAGGCCGTGGCAATCTCCTTCTACTATCGACTAACGACCAGCGATTATTTCGCTCTACGCACCTTTAGTTTTATGCCTCTTCTGCGAGCCACGAGATACGAGATACGATTCACGAAATCCCCCCACCATTTTTCCTATGGGTGCACCTGCCGTTTATAAGGTGGAACTCCAAAGTCATCAGTTACGCTCTAATCACTAACCACTGACCACTAATTCAGTTGCGTCTTGTATTCAGGCTCGAATCAGTTACAATTTATGCACTTTCTTGCTTGTGCTCTTTTTGTTGTGGCGTTATAAACGGGTAAAAAAGCGGGTAGTCGTTTATTTTAGGGCAGTTAGGCGAAAAATCGCAAAAAAGGCGAAATATGAAAAAATCACATTCAATTGTTTTGTTTAATCAAAAGCAGATTCGCCGTTTCTATGATGAAGAAAAAGAGCTTTGGTATTTTTCAATTGTTGATATTGTTGAAATATTAACTGAAAGTCCAAGACCAAGGAAATATTGGAACGCCTTAAAAACAAAGCTAAAACAGGAAGGAAGTGAGTTGTCCCAAAAAGTGGGACAACTGAAATTAGAATCTCCTGATGGGAAAAAGTATCTTACAGATGTAGCTGATACTGAAGCACTTTTGAGGCTTATTCAATCAATACCTTCTCCAAAAGCAGAGCCGTTTAAACTATGGCTTGCAAAGGTCGGATATAAACGAATAGAAGAAACCCAAGACCCGGAACTTGCCTTTGACAGGGCGATGAAAACATACCTGCAAAAAGGTTATTCGCGAGAGTGGGTAAATCAACGATTAAAAAGTATCGAGGTTCGCAAGGAATTAACCGATGAATGGCAAGAACGGGGAATGAAAGAAGGATTGGAATACGCGATATTAACGGACGAGATTACAAGAGCGTGGGCAGAAAGAAGCGTAAAAGATTACAAAAAGCTTAAGGGGCTGAAGAAAGAAAATCTACGAGATAATATGACAAATCTCGAATTGGTATTGAACATGCTTGCTGAAGTTTCAACGGCAGAAATATCCAAAAAGAAAAAACCAAAAGGACTGGAAAATAATAAACAGATTGCCAAAAAAGGCGGATTCGCGGCAAAGAAGGCAAGATTAGAAATAGAAAAACAGACAGGCGAAAGTGTTATAACTTCTAAAAATTCAAAATTTTTAAAGGCAAAACAAATGCCTGCTTTACTTGATAAAAATAAAAGACAACTCAAGTAAGGTTTTGATATAATTGTGTAATTGGGAAGTTTGTTTGTGCGGCGAGGCGTTTAATATGGGAAATCCAAAATGGAAGCAAAACACGAATGCGGGTTTATCTGAAAACCATATAAACAGTAGTTGGGGCTGATCAAAAAGATAGGATAGAATAGTGGAATACTTCCTTGCAGCAGTAGTTGCCGGTATCTTGCTTTTCATCGTGTTGCATTTACGACCTCTTACAGACTACCAAGTGAGGTCTCTATGCACAAAACGTCGAAAGAAAAATATTGAGGCGTACTTCCATGCGGACAACGCCGAGCAAAGCGTCAATCCTGACTTCAAGAAGTCCCTTAATCCACGCGGTGTGTTTTACCAAGTGGATTTACCACTGTGCTCTGCTGCCTCTATTGTGGCGGGATTGCTGAAGTACAAGAAACACGAATGGATTGTAGTTGCATTTGAAAAACAAAAACAGGTGGGGCACTTATGCCGAGCTCGGCATAAGTGCCCTTATGTGGAGTCCCGGATTATGCCGAGTAATTTTCTTAAATTGTCCCGCAATGGTGTTTCTCATCGTTTTAGATGAGGAGTACTCGGCATAATCCAGATTACAATGGTTCCACTAATCAAAGACTATTCAGGAAGGCAAGTAGCTGATCATCTGGGCGGAATTTAATGGACCTTACCTTGCTTCCGGCGAATTTACTCAAAATTTTCTCTTTGTATGCAATATCTGCATGGAGGTAAATTTGTGTGGTATCTACGGATTCATGACCCAACCAAAGTGCGATTGTTGCTTGATCAACACCAGCTCGAAGTAAATTCACGGCATTTGTATGGCGTAGTACATGCGGCGACACCCGCTTAGTTCTCAATGATGGGCACGTTTGTACTGCACGCTTTACGTACTTCTTAAGGATGTACGCTACGCCATCACGACTAAGTACATGACCACGAGCATTTGTAAAAATAGGATCATCAGGTTCGCCATTTCGCTCTTTCATCCAAACTTTCAACACATTGGCAGTTGATTTGGACAAGGGAACACAACGTTCTTTTCGCCCTTTGCCTTGGCAATGAAGATATACCCCTTTTCCAAAAACAACATCTTTACATTTGAGCCCGATCAATTCTGATACACGTAATCCCGTTTGGGGCGCTAAGAGCAGAAGTGCATAATCACGGCGACCGGCTTTGTTTGTTTTGTCAATTGCTGCAATTAAAGCTTCAGTTTCCCCAGGAGACAGGAAAGATACCAAACGGCGATGCCACCGCTTGCTTGGAACGGCCAAAACATGCTGAATAAGTTCAGCGTGAGTGGGGTCCTCAAAAGCTATATAGTGGAAGAACGATTTGATTGCAGCCAGGCGAATATTCCGGCTTCGAGGTTTGTTACCTCGCTGCTTTTCTAAGTAGTGTAAAAAGTTGGTAATGACGGAGGCAGTCAAATCCTGAAGTGCAATATTGGATGGGCATTTATTAAAATGCTCTTTAAAGTAGCGAAGCAGCAGCCGGAAAGTATCTCGATAAGAAGCAATAGTATTGGAGCTGACCTGACGCTCTTTCATAAGCCAGTCAGTAAAAAAAGCCTCTAACAAGGCTGGAAATGTTTTTGCTGCTTTCATAAATCACCCCCCATCTTATTTTCCAATCGAGAGAGGACTTGGCTCATCAGCTCTGGGACATTAGTCAGATACCAGTAGGTACACTGTATATACTTATGCCCCAAGTAAGTTGAGAGGGCATGGATTTTGCCGTCGATATCCTGGCCATTCTGATAAATTCTTGTCAGAGTCCTTGTAGCAAACGTGTGCCTAAAGTCATACAGCCGTACGCATTTTAGTTGCAATAAAGTTTTAAACCCAAGCATGTTCATTACCTTTTTGAATGTATATTGAGCCATTTGAATAGATAGTCGCCTTCCTTTACTGATAACAAAGAACGCCAAAGGCTTCGAACCCAAAAACATCAGATTACGTTTGTGTACGTATTGCTTGAGAACTCTTCGAGTAGTTGCATGCAGGGGAAGTATGCGTGGTTTATCCAACTTTCCTTTACGAATGGTAATTAGCCCTTGTTTCAAATCAATATCTGCATCATTTAGAGCCAATGCTTCTCCGATACGCATGCCTGTAGCCAACAACAAGCCAAACAGGGTCCAATAGGTGTAGCTGTCTTTCGATGGCAATTTTCGTGTAGCGGTTAAAATCTTAGCGACTTGCTGTTCAGTATAGATGTGCGGTGTGCCCCTTTTGCGGTACGGTCCTACTATGCGCAATGGAGGTATCTCGGTTCTTGGATCTACTATTTTCCAGTAGGCAGCAAATCCTCGTAAGATGGTTAAGCATTCCGCCCTACGACCGGAATTTGGACTTATGGATTTTTGAGCCCATTTCACTGCCAGATGAGTTGTTAAATAGGATTTTTTCTGATTTTCAAAAAATGTAATAAAATTCGCCAGAACTGATTCGTCTGTTTTCAATTTATAGCCAAGTTTACGGCGCATATCCAAATAATCTTTCAGAATGGTTCGTAGATTCATGATTCACCTCCCGGCCAAGGTTGAGCCACTTTTTTCAAGTTTTTGAAGTCGATGTGGGCATAAATCAAAGTGCTATTAAGGCTCCCATGCCCCAGCATTTTGCTAATCTCTGTTAAAGTTGCTCCTCGATGGAGTAAATGAGTTGCAAATGTATGACGTAAAACATGTGCCCCTTTATGGGGTGGATTCAATTCTATACGTTTGATAGCTTGTCGAACAATACCTCCAATCGGACTTGAACCTTGAATTTTTGTATACGGGGCTCGCAGATGGATGAATAGATATCGCGAAGAACATTGAGGACGACAATACCGAAGGTATTGCACCAATGCCTTGCCAATCTCTTGGGGAAGGGGAAGGCGATTATATTTACAACCCTTTCCACAAATAGTGATTTCTCCGGTTCTCCAATCAATATCATCCAATGTCAGATTTCGCACTTCACCGGCTCTTAATCCAAGACGTATCAGCAACAATAGAATCGCGTAGTTTCTTATTCCTTTAGGAGTTTTACGATCGCACGTCTTCAAAATACGCTCAACATCAGAATGTGACAAATAATTCGGTAAACGAGCTATCCGATAAGGAGTCCGTGGAATACAGGGAGCAATATCGTCGCGAATATATTTGTATAAAAATAGAAATCGGCAGAAATCCCTCAAGATAGATACCACATTAAAACGAGAGGTAACACTATATCCATTACCGTATTTTTGAATGAATTGAATAACATCTTTGGCTTTAAGCTGTGACAACACGACCGGTTTTTTTCCAAATCGATCTTCCAAAAATCGACATGGAACAATGTGACGACGAACAAGGGTTATTTCTTCAAGTCCTCGTTCTTGTCGGAGATAATCAATATATTTATTTACGATACTGGCTATCGCATTCAATGGTTGCGGTTGTGGTTGTTTTGCTATTCCTATTTCACGTAAATAGGACAAGAACAAAAAGTAGGGAGACTTACGAATATGCACGCCTTTACGGTGTTTTATACTTTCCAAATAATCAAGTAACTTACGTTCGTCAAGCTCATAATCTTTACACCCTCCCTGTTCAAGCCACTGGCTCAGGCAACCAATGCAACGAACAAAACCTTGTCCAGTCCCTTGACGATAACCGCGTTCATAAAGTCGCATTGCAAAGCCATCTAAGTATTGACTCAAAGGGCCTTTTTTTAATTCTTGTAAAGCAAACGGTAGGTCATAATATGGGTTATTAGTTCCTAAAGGCATAATGTATCTCCTAAAAAGTGGTTCTTAATAACATTAGGCACATTACCTTATGTTGCAATCTATCTTATAGTGAGGCAGAAAAAGCCGAAAGCATATAAGCTAAGCGCAAAAACTTCGTACAATCCATGTTATATGAACTCTGATATCTTAGGCCAGCTTGAATTGCGATGAATTATATTGATTTGGTTAAATCGAAAGTAAGTCTCAGCAAACCGTCCACAATCATATAAAAATGGAAGCAGTATTATGCCGAGTCGAAAAATGTAGAAATGAGTGAAAAATAAGGAATCTGTTCCGAATTTTAAGACTTGCCTGGTTAACTCGGCATAATCCGGAACTCCACATAAGGACACCTGTGGGTGAACAAAGGAAACGACAATTCTTCGTCATCTATTTTCTTGCCAGTGAATCATGTCCTTGACACAACTCTAAAGAACGGCTACTCGTCTGTCCTCATGTTTCACAACCATCCCAACTCTAATCCCAATAGATACAATTGCACGCAGGCCAGCAAGACGGATCTTGATACTGCGTCACATTGGGCCGACACACTAAACCCAAGAGGCATAAATCTTGTAAAGTACGTATGCGAGCGAGGTCGGCACTATCGATACTTTCTGTCACCCTCCGAATCTTTCATGCCACTCAGTGGCTATATTGCGGACATAAATAGAGCCAACGGTGGTTCTTGGTATGGCAATCTATGGTTACACTTAGAAAGGATTTTTTAAATCCCGTGAACCATGAAGCACCTAACTACGGCATGTAGGCGACATTGCATCCACGCCGCGCCTTAGCCGCAATGTTTCGGCGGTAGAGGTGTCGATAGAGAAATATGAAAAGACCGCTATGCAATGGCTGCAAGAACAGACCCAAAACAATTGATAACGATGTAAAAGAAAAATACAAGACAAGTCCCACGCAGACCTGCGTCTAAAAAATCTTGTCTAAAAATTGGCAGTTGGAAATCGGAAATTGGCAATCCCTTATACTATCTACTTTTCTTGTCGGCTGGAATTTTAAGTCCGATTGCATTTCTTTTATGCAATCTTGGCCGAGTTAAAATTTGTGGTAAAAGCTTGCTTTTTTAAGCAAATTTTTTCGAGGACAAACCACCGACAAAACCTGCGTAAATCAGCGAGATTTTCTGCGCAATCAGCGTCTAAAATTTCTTTGCGACTTTGCGACTTGGCAGAAAATAATCTTGTCTAAAATCAGTCGTTAGTTTTTTTCTTGCCAAAGCTTTGTCACGGCTTGTTTACAAGCCGATGTTCGAGGCCTGAATAATTACGCAGATGCCTGCCCTGAGCAACGTCGAAGGGCTTGCATCGAGAAAATTTTGTGGCCTTGAACTTATAGGCCAGTTTCTTCTTGGCCGACAAAGTAAACAGTGTCTAAAAATTCTTTGTGGCCCTTCGTGAAAATTAGTGGTGAAAAAATCCGTGTTAATCAGCGAGATTTTTAGCGCAATCAGCGTCTAAAAAAGTCTATCAGTCCTGCGTCTTCGGTCTTAATTTCTTTCTACGAACTATGAACTACGAACTATTCAAAACAAACCCAATCAAACCCAATCTCAGTCATGGCAGGGCAGGGTCGCCACGATACGAGATACGAGCCACAAGCGACGAGATGTGGCTTGGCGACATTGGAGCTCCACCCATAAACGG
>JAPLMV010000316.1 GCA_026386835.1 Planctomycetota bacterium
AAAGGCGTCGCTGAAAAGCTTTGATATTGTGGGTTTCAGCTTAACCAATGAACTGTGTTATACCAATGTCCTTAATATGCTTGACCTCGGCGGGCTGAAAATCAAAAGCAGCGACAGGAGCGAAAACGACCCGTTGATAATAGCCGGCGGCGGGATGGATAATTGCTGTGAGCCGATAGCGGACTTTATCGATTTGTTTGTGCTGGGCGAAGCTGAAGAGGCCATTGTTGAACTGGCAAACCTTGTTAAGCTTGAGAAACAAAACGGTACGGCAAAAAAGGATATTCTTCTAAAGGCCGCGGGAAAATTTCCGTGGGCTTATGTACCCTGTTTTTATAAATTCGAATATGATAATTCAAAAATAAAAAGTTTTGCGCCGGTTTTGCCCGGCCTGTCCGTGGAATTCAAAAGTGCCGTCGTCGATGATTTTGACAATGCCCCTGCTGTTCGTGCGCCGATAGTTCCCTTTGTCGAGGCGGTTCACGAGCGGGTGTGCGTCGAGGTTATGCGTGGTTGTCCGGGCCGATGCAGATTTTGCCAGGCGAGCTTTTGCAGGAGACCGATTCGCTATCGCAGCATCGAAAAAATAATTGATATTGCAAAGGCCGCTTATCATTCAACGGGTTTCGATACGGTCAGCCTGCTTAGTTTATCCACAGCGGACTATCCGAACCTCGAAGGACTGGCCAGTGGGCTTCATGAGTATTTTGCGGATAAACATGTCGGCCTGTCGCTTCCGAGTTTGCGTGTTGACCAGCAGTTGCAGCTTTTGCCGAAGCTGGTAACCTCGGTAAGAAAGGGCGGGCTGACGATTGCCGTTGAAGCGGCAAGTGAAAGGGTGAGGCAAATTATTAATAAGCCTCTGAAAGATGAGGATTTATTTGCCGCTATTCGAGCCGCTTATCAGGCAGGCTGGCAGGGCTTGAAATTATATTTTATGGCAGGGCTGCCGGGCGAGACTGAAGACGACATAAAGCAAATTGTGCAACTTTCGTTTCAGTTAGCCAGACTCCACAAGGAAGTTGACGGCAGGACGGGGCACATCACTGCGGCAGTGAGCTGGTTTGTTCCCAAGCCTCATACGCCGTTTAGCTGGCTTGGGCAAAAACCAAAGTCGTATTTCGAGCATGCAAAACAGTTAATTCTGGATGAAAAGAGAAGGCTTGGCGCCACATTTTTGCAGTTTAAGTTCCACCATATAGAGCGAAGCGTACTTGAGTCGGCGACAGGCCGGGGCGACAGGCGATTAGGCGATGTAATCGAATCAGCCTGGCAAAACGGTGCAAGATTTGACTTGTGGGACGAATGCCTCAATTATGAAATCTGGCTAAAGGCCTTCGACAAGTTTGGTCTGGATATCGATACTGCGGCACAAAGACAATTTTGTACGGATGAAATACTGCCCTGGGAGCATCTGGGCGGGCCGGATAAAAACTATCTGCATAATCATCTCGATGATGCGATGAAAATCTGCGCTTGTTAAAAGTAACTGCGGGTTCTTTTTTTATTTGGATTTCTTTGGAAGCGAATGACCGTTTTTCCTCATACCCGGCGGAAATTGCAATCCGCTATATCCCTGGGCATTCCTGAACTCGACTATTATCCTTGTCGCATCTTCGGGCTCATCGACCACTGTAAATACGTCCATATCATTGGCGGCGACATTATGATGCTCCTTGAGCATTTTTTCGCTCATCCAGTCGACCAGGCCTTGCCAGTATTCTTTTCCAACCAGGACTACAGGGAAAGAGGCCTGCTTTAATGTCTGAATTAATACGAGCGCTTCGAAAAACTCGTCGAGTGTTCCAAACCCTCCAGGGAAAACGATAAAGCCGTGGGCATATTTGAGGAACATAACCTTTCTACAGAAGAAATATCTG
>JAPLMV010000210.1 GCA_026386835.1 Planctomycetota bacterium
TAATCCGGCAGACAAAATACGAATGGCTTTATGTTATCGGTGCAGTTTGTCCTGGAACAGGACAAACTGTTGGATTGTTGTCACCGAACATAAATACAGATATCACAAATGTTTTCTTCGAGCAATTCTGCAAAGAAGCAAATCCCAATGTTCATGTAGTGATGGTTTGGGACAGGGCTGGCTTTCATACCTCAAAAGATTTGAAGGTACCGGACAATGTTACCATTGTACCGTTGCCGCCATACTCACCGGAGTTAAATCCTGTAGAAAACTTGTGGCACTATTTACGCAGCCATTACTGGGCTAATCGAAGTTATGCTGACTATGACGACTTACGCTACGCTGCAATAGATGCCTGGCAGAATGTTGCTCTTGACCCTGAAATTATCAAATCTGTTTGCAGGACTTCTTATGCAGAACGCAATAATTAAATACAATTGGTATAATATAATAGCCGCTATTGTAATCCAGAAAACCAAATCAGCCGCGTGGAACATACTGCCTTCATGCAGAAGGACGCTTATCATTGAAATCGCCAGAACCCCATTGCCGATAAGCATCCAGAAAACCCTTGCCAAAACCCCGGCAATGCTGTCCTGCTTACTGGCGGCCGGTTCGGTCCTGTAAAACGGCTTGTTCACTTTGTTTAGCCATAGTCCGTCTCCTAAAAAATCGTGTGAATCGATTTATTAGGTGGCGGCCCGACCACCCCGACATGCCTGCAAGGCTCAGATGAACCTCACACCCTTTTTATTATCGTAGTCTAATATGGTTTTACTGTCAATGTTTTTTTGCAAACGTCCATCAAAAGATATTTGTGTAACTGATCAAATACCCCAGATTTCTGGTGCAAGACAGGTAGACCGATTACACCTTATAGACAATTTCTGTAACCTGATTTTTCTTGCCGTACTCCTCAAGATGTTTTTTTACAATTGTCTCAGAACTTTTAGATATCAAACGAACAAACATATCTTTTCTCCCATTATCTTCGGCATCATAGAATCCCTCTTTTACAATAAGTATTATCTCCTTTCTATTGTATGGAATTAGTCCTAAAAACTTGTGCTGTTTTTGTTCTTGAACTATTAAATGAGGATAACCAGCAGGAGTATTTATTGGGGTTTCTGGGGGAGGAAGCACCCTTTCAATAGAAAGTTTTCCTGTATATAGATGAGAATTTTCAAGTTCTTGAACTATTTTTTCAAGTACATTTCTAAGTTCTTCTCTTTGGCTTTGACTTTGAATTGTTTTCATAGCTATTTTCCGGTCAAAAAGATTTACTATAAACCTTGCTTATAATGTAGCTACCATCATGTAATTGATAGCATGAAAGATTATCCATACTGCCGTTGAACCAGTCAATAATGCAACGGCATACCTGTTCCAGTTGGCTATCGTGGCTGGCCCGCCTGCAGCAGTCATACCACCCCAGAATTTGATGTCTAAATACCTGACCAATATAAGAGCCGCTATTGTAATCCAGAAAACCAAATCAGCAGCGTGAAACATACTGCCTTTATGCTGAAGGGTGATTATCATTGAAATTACCAGAACCATATTACCGATAAGCATCCAGAATATCCGTGCCAAAAGGCCGGCAATGCTGTCCTGCTTATTAGTGGCCGGTTCGGCACTTTTAACAGTTTGTGCACTTTGTTTAGACATGGTCCATCTCCTAAAAAAATCGTTTAATCTGATTCATTTAGGTGGCGGCCCGACCACCCTATTCCTGCGGGGTAACTTTAATCCCACACCCTTTATTTTTAATTCTAAAACAATTTACCTTCTCTGTCAAGTACGAAAATAAAAAACATTGCTCATTGCGATATTGGTGTGATAACATTTGTTTTAATGGCACTGGATTATTCGTAATGGATTGCATTTATGGAGTAGAGCAAATGGATGCTGCGAAGTTGTTAATTCCTGTCAAAAGATATGTTAATCTGGCGGGCAAATTTTATTGGCCTGTCTCCCAGTGGCCCGCTGATTCGGCTACCTCTGTGCCTGCCCCGGGGCCTGTTGCCGTTCGTATCAGATGCAACAGCCGCCTCGAGAGCAGGGAAGCTTACCAAATGACGATATTGCCGGACAAAATAGAAATCACTGCTGCCGGTGATGCGGGGGCATATTATGCGATACAAACGCTCATGAACTTAATTGCCCTTGAAAAGGGAAATCTGCACTGCTGTAAAATAGAAGATTGGCCTGACTTTGCGCGCCGCGGCGTTTATCTCGACTGCTCTCGCGGCAAGGTGCCGAAACTTGACACACTCAAGGAGCTTGTCAGCCGGCTGGCGCACTGGAAGATAAACGAACTTCAGCTTTATATTGAAAATGTCTTTACCTTCAGCCGGCACCCTGCTATCGGCAGGGGCTATAGTCCTTTTACAAGCGATGATATTTTAGCCTTACAGGATTACTGCAAACTTCATCATGTTCGGCTCGTGGGTTCGCTGGCAAGTTTAGGACATACGGAAAAGATTTTAATGCTGCCCGAATATCAGCACCTCGGTGAGCTGCCCGGCTTTAGCGGATTTGCCGGCGGAACGACCTTGTGTCCCACGGACCCAGGCTCGATTAAATTAGTCGGTGAATTGTACGAAGAATTTGTACCGTTATTTCAGGCCGTTGATTTCAATGTCTGCGGCGACGAGCCGTGGGAACTCGGCAAAGGCAGGAGCAAAAGATCAGCCCATCGTCTCGGCGTCGGACGGGTTTACCTCAACTATTTTATGAAGCTCTATCATTTGTGCCAAAAGCACAACAAACGAATGAACGTCTGGGCTGATATTATTCTCGAACACCCGGAACTATTGAAGGAAATACCCAAAGATGTCGTGATGCTCAACTGGGACTACAATATTGGCGGTGAACGAGTCAGCAGGACAAAGGAAATTGCTAAAGCCAAGCTGCCCTTTATGGTCTGCCCGGGGACAAGCTCATGGAATACCCACGGCACGCGGTTGGCCAATGCGATGGGTAATGTCGCCGAGTTTGCGGCACAGGGGCTAAAGTACCGCGCCGAGGGATTGCTCAATACCGACTGGGGCGACAACGGCCACCGAAATTTCCTCGGCGTAAGCCTGCACGGCTTTGCCCACGGTGCCGCTCATTCATGGAACTCCAAAGACGTCGATGATAAAACCTTCACGCAAAGATTTTGCAAAAGCGTTTTCGGTGACACAGACGGCAAACTCGCCAAAGCCCTTAACCTGCTCGGCAGCACATATTTAACCTGTGGTGCGCCGTATCAAAATGAATCCGCTCTTTTTTATACCCTTATCGAGCCGATGAAGAATAATAAGGCAATAACTCCCAGCAGGATTGATGCAACAAGCGAAACTGGGCTAAAGAATGTAATATCGCAGTTGTCGGACGAGTCGATTTGGCCCGGCACTAAGGGCCTGGGTGAATTTGAACGGCTGACACTGCGAGAGCTTAAAACCGCTGCCCGTATGGATTGCCTCGCTGCTCAAAGGGCATTGGCGGCAAAGAAAATAAGAAATGGTGGAAACGTCCCGGCAGGCCAGTTGCGAAAAATAAAATACCAGATGCACAAAATAGCAAAGGATTTCCGGACGCTCTGGCTGGCAAGAAATAAACCGTCGCGGCTGCAGGACAATCTGAAATTGTTCAGGCGCATCGAAAATGAAAGTCTGAAGTTATCGAGGAAGTGATGCGGAAAGGTATATCCATCGGAAAACTTTCGAAACAGGCCTCTCTGCGTATCGCAGGTCTTATGTCCGGCACTTCCGCTGACGGCGTTGATGTTGCGATAATCGATTTCAGTAACACATTAAAAGTGCTGGCATTTGACACATATCCTTACCCACCCTCTGTCAGTAAAGCTATCTCAAAACTTTTCAGCAATGAAAAAACCCAGGTTTCAGACATCTGTCATTTGAACTTTGTGATTGGCGAGGTTTTTGCAGACGCCGTCCTGAAACTCTGCCGCAAAAGCCGCATCAGCATTAATTCCATAGACCTCATCAGCTCGCATGGCCAGACAATTTATCATAATCCTAAAGGCAGCCGTTTCGGCAGAATATTGTTACGCTCGACATTACAAATCGGCGAACCCTGCGTCATTGCCCGGCGTACGGGAAAAACGGTCGTTGCAGATTTTCGTCCAGCCGACATCGCTGCCGGCGGCCAAGGCGCTCCGCTTGTCCCTTATGCCGATTATCTCCTCTTTTCCCACAAAAAGAAAAATCGCATCGTCCAGAATATCGGCGGCATCGCAAACCTCACCTGGTTAAAAGCCAGCGCCGGCATCAAAGATGTACTTGCCTTCGATACAGGCCCTGGCAATATGATAATCGACCATATCGCCCAGTTAATAACCAAAGACAGATACCGCTATGACGTTGACGGCAGGATTGCGGCAAAAGGCAAAGTGGACACCAGCTTATTGGAAAAACTTATGCAGCATAAATTCCTGAAAAGGCGTCCGCCGAAATCGACTGGCAGAGAGGAATTCGGCGCCGCATTTTCAAACCGCCTTTATAACACTGCCGCCAAAGCCGGCCTCAAACCAGCCGACATCATAGCCACAGTAACCGCATTTACCGCCAGGAGCATAATCGCAGCGTACAGATGTTTTCTGCCGCTGCTGCCCGATGAGGTTATCTTATGCGGCGGCGGGGCAAAAAATAAGACGCTCGTCAAAATGCTCAAAGAGCAAATCAAGCCCGCAAAGGTTCTGCTCACCGATGATTTCGGTATAAATGCCGATGCCAAAGAGGCCATATCATTTGCGATACTGGCCGGAGAAACCATCCGAGGCATACCCAATAATATCCCTTCCGCCACTGGCGCAAAAACGCCTGTCGTGCTCGGAAAAATCATACCAGGAAAAATATGAAGGATAGAAGCAAACTTACAACCGAAAAAAGAAATCTTAAAACCGCCGACATCGACCGCCGTTCAACTATTGAAATTGTCGATATCATTAATAGTCAGGATATGCTTGTTGCCCCTGCTGTTGCAAAACAGCGAAAACGCATCGCCGCCGCAGTGGATGTTATTGTCCGAAGGTTCAACAGCGGCGGACGATTGTTTTACGTCGGCGCAGGTACAAGCGGTCGACTCGGCGTCCTTGATGCCGCCGAATGTCCCCCGACTTATGGCGTCAAGCCCTCGATGGTGCAGGGAATTATCGCCGGCGGCCGCCGTGCACTCGTCCGCTCGGTCGAGGGGGCAGAGGATATCGCCGATAACGGCGCAAAAGCGATTGCTAAAAAAAATCTCAAACCCACCGATGTCGTGGTCGGCATAGCCGCCTGCGGCATTACGCCCTTTGTCCTCGGTGCAATGAGAAAGGCAAAACAAATCGGCGCAGCGACTATTTTTATAACCTGTGCCCCGCAGGCCGTAAAGTACATCCCAGCCGATATCATCATAAACCCTGTCGTCGGCCCGGAAGTTATTACCGGTTCAACGAGAATGAAGGCGGGAACAGCGACAAAACTTGTCCTGAATACCATCACAACCGCAGCGATGATAAAAATAGGCAAGGTATACGGTAACCTGATGGTCGACCTGCGGGCAACCAATGAAAAACTCGAGGACCGCTCCGAGCGGATAATAATGGAAACTACAGGCCTGTCAAGACTCGCTGCAAAATCGCTTCTTAAAAAAGCTGACGGCCTTGTCAAGCCAGCCATCGTGATGAAGGTTAAAAAAGTTGACTTAAAAGCAGCTCTAAAGATTCTCCGCGACTGCGGACAATCTCTGCGCTATGCCATCAGCAAATAACAAATGGAACAGATTTTTGTAAAACAGTTAAGCGGCTCACTGGCACTTGCGGATTTAATCGTCGTATTTGGCTCTGTCAGCCTGCTCTTTCTTATAGCTTATGTCGCCGGCAGAAAAGAAAATGACACAAACGATTTCTTTCTCGGTCACAGGCGTGTCCCCACGGTTGTTGCGTGCCTGTCCTTCGTTGCTACCGAAGTAAGTGCCGTAACAATCATCAGCGTCCCTGCGACCGGCTACAGCGAGAACTGGCAATATCTGCAATTTTTTGTCGGCTCTGCCGCAGCGAGAATTTTCGTCGCATTTTTATTTATTCCGGTTTTTTACAAGTATAACTGCACCAGCATATATGAATTTTTGAGACATCGATTTGGGCCTCAAACCCAGTATGCCGGCTCAATCTTCTTTTTCATTACCCGCCTTGTCGGTTCAGGAGTCCGCCTTTACGCCGCCTGTTTTGCCGTTGCACTCATAATGGGCTGGACTCTTGCACAGACGCTGCTGTTATTCACCATCGTCAGCATCATATTCATCGGCTTCGGCGGTATAAAGGCCGTTGTCTGGTCGGGTGCTTATGAGACAATTGTCTTTTATCTCACCGGCGCCGCGCTGGTTATTTATATTTTTTCGAAACTTAACGGCTCTTTCACCGAAATCTGGCATACCGCAGGCCAGGCAGGCCGACTAAGCTTATTTAATTTCAATCTCAACTTTAATGACCCCACAACTTTCTGGGCTGGAACTGCCAACGCATTTTTCATCGGCCTTGCCGTCTTCGGCGCAGACCAGGAACTTGTCCAGCGGCTGCTCACCGTCGATACCCGCAGGTCAAGTCAGCGGGCGATTTTGTCAACCATATTCGCATCGCTGCCCATAATTATTATGTACCTCGCCGTCGGCACGCTGTTATTTGTATTCTATAAACAAAACCCGCAGGTAACGCAACCGGCACAGGCAAAAGAGGTACTCTCAAGTTTTGTGGTAAACGTCCTGCCTGCCGGCCTGAAGGGTCTTGTTCTTGCGGCGATTGTCCTGGCAAGCATCGATTCGCCCCTTAGTTCTCTTTCCTCATCTTTTGTTACCGACATTTATCGTCCGCTTATCAAACGCAATGCATCCGAAAAACATTACTTGTTTGTCTCGCGGATAGCGGTGGTCGGCTTTGGCATAATTTTAGCGTTGATTGCCTTTGCCTGTCAGCCCGTGCAGAGCATCCTGTGGTTTGCCTTTCAGATTGTCTCGGTTACAGGGGGTGCCGCTCTTGGCGTTTTCCTGCTCGGAATCCTGACTAAACGAAAATCCAACTGGGGAAACGTCATTGCGATGATTGCAAGCACCGTAGCAATGGCGATTGTTTTAATTTTATCAAAATGCGGCCTAATCCATCTTGCCTGGAGCTGGCTCATAGTCATAGGAACATTAATGACTTTTGCGATTGGATATACACTCGGCGAAAAAACGGTTCATCCGGTTAATGCGTAGGCCTGTAGGGTGGGGTCTTTACCCCACCTTTTTATCTACCCCAAAAGTTTCAAAATCACTTCTTTGTAATACTCCGCCGCCCTTTGAACATCCGCAATCTCAATGTATTCATTGGGTTTATGACAAAGCTCCGGCTTACCCGGCCCAAAGACCACCACCGGTGCACCGAGCCGGGCAAAATCGGGACCATCGGTGGTAAAGCCTACCGCTTTGGTTTTGCATATTCCTGTCGCGGCACAAAAACTTTGTACAAACTCACAGTCACAATCAGTCTCCAGTGCCTCTGCGCTTCGCACAATCGAAATATCAGCCTTGAATTTGGGATTTTTCCGTCTCAGCTTCGCAAAAACCTTCCGCAAATCCTTGATAATATCTTTACGGCTTTGGCCGGGCAGCGTGCGAATATCAATCTCAATACGGCATTTGTCCGGCACAACGTTAATCGCTTTGCCGCCAGAAATTGTGTTGATGCTCATTGAACAATTTCCGAGCAGCTTATGAGGCTGGGCCTTAATCTTATAATACTCAAGCTCATCGAGCAGCATCTTCATCATGCTTATCGCATTTATACCAAGTTGAGGCGTCGAACCGTGCGCACTTTTGCCTGCGGTAACAATCTCAAGCCATAACAATCCCCGATGAGCCGTTATAACATCAAAATCCGTCGGCTCAGGTATAACCACGCCCGCAAGTTTCTCCTCGCCTTTGCCAAAGCCTTTGACAAATCTTTTTGTTCCGCAACTGTCGGTCTCCTCACCTGCCGTTGCCGCAAATACGATATCGCCTTTTAGTTTTATGCCCAAATCGACAACGTCTTTTATGGCACAGACAATAGCGGCTATCCCGCCCTTCATATCTGCTGCTCCTCTGCCGTAAATCCTGCCCTGCGATTGGGCCGACTTAAAAGGCGAATGTGTCCACTTTTCCTCGCCGGGCCCTACAACATCAAGATGGCAGGCAAACAAAATCCTCTTCTTTTCCCCGCTCGATTTTATCGTGGCTGTAACATTTGCTCTTGTCTGCTCCCAACGGTCAATCACCGATACTATGCCTGATTTGGCAAATTCTTCCCGAATCAACTTCGCCGCCGCCAGTTCGCCTTTTTCAACAGTCGATTGCGCATCTATAAGTTTTTTCAGTAACTGTTTCATAGGCCTGCAATTATATCAATTGCCGGACGCTTAAAAAAGGCAAAAATTTCTATTGCAGTTTAGAATGGAAATTGGCATAATATCCGTTTTGAAAATTTCATAGGTGGTTTGTATTCCCTTGTGTGTCAGCCGTAAGGCCTGGCACACAGGTAGTTATACGAGGAGCATAAATGGGACCTGTATTAAATGGGTTAATAAAACTTCAGAGCATTGAAAACCAGTTACGCGCCGTCAAGGCAAAACTTAACAGGTGCAGAAGAAACGTAATTATTCAGGAAAACCAGGTCAGAACACTTCAAAGTGCGCTCGAAGCCAAAAAAGAGGAAATGCAGCTTACCACTATTCAGTCAGACCACCTTGAACTCGAACTTAAAACAAGAGAAGAATATATCTCCAAATTAAGAACGTCCCTCAACGGTGCCAAAACCAACAAGGAATACGCCGCGGTTTTGAGCCAACTGAACACCTCCCGCGCCGACAACTCCAAAATTGAGACCCAGGTTCTCGACCTGATGAAGGACATCGAGGCCGACAAGGCCGAATGCGATAAAATACGTCAGCAGATTGAAGAGCAAAAACAACTGCTCGAGAAGACCAGAAAAGAATCCGAGCAGCTCGCGGTAAAATACGAAGCCCAGATTACGGTAATTCAGACCCAGTGGGACCAGGTTGCCGCCGACATACCGCCCGAACAACTCGGAACGTTCAAACGCGTTACAGAAACTTATGACGGCGAAGCGATCGCCATTGTCGGAGAAGAGGAAGGAAAAACAAGAACATATAACTGCGGCGGCTGCTTTATGGGTATTACAATCGAGTCCGTCAATCTGCTTTTGACAAAAGACGAGATTATCCGCTGCCCGAACTGCACAAGAATTCTTGTCATGGATACCACAAAAGAAAACTAAAACTTAAAAATTAAAAACTTAAAATTGTGGCTGATGAAATAACTATTTATACCGATGGAGGCAGCAGAGGCAACCCCGGCCCCGCAGCTGCCGCTTTTGTCTTAATCGACTCAACAGGCCGGCAATTACAGGCAAAGGCCTTCTTTATCGGCCAGGCCACTAACAACGTCGCCGAATACACCGCCGCCATAAAAGCACTTGATGCTGCAAAACAGCTCGGCGCAAAACAACTCACCCTTTTTAGCGACAGTGAACTGATGGTTAAACAAATCAACGGCGAATACAAGGTTAAAAACGAAAACCTTCTGCCTCTTTTTCAGACCATCGAAGAAAAACTGTCCCAGTTCAAAACCTGGAAAGTCAGACACATCGCCAGGGAAAAAAATCAACACGCCGACAAACTCGCAAACATCGCCCTCGACCGCAAGACCGACATCGTCGAAGAAAAAAAACAATCCCATGCCCCTAAGTCGCCTGAACCGAATCAAAAACCGGTTCGGCTCGGCGTATTGATTAGCGGCGGCGGTACAACGCTGATAAATATTCTCGAACATATCAAAACAGGCCGGCTCAACGCCGAGGTCGCAGTTGTAATAAGTTCTCGCTCAACAGTTGCCGGTGTGGAAAGAGCGGAAAATGCAGGCCTTGATGTAAAAATCATCCGCCAGAAAGACCACCCCGATATCGACCTGTTCAGCAAAAAAATCGAGGATGAACTTGCCGCTGCGAAAGTCGACCTCGTTATCCAGGGCGGCTGGCTTTGCCTCTGGAAAATACCGCCTCGATATGAAAACCGCGTCATGAACATACACCCTGCTTTATTGCCGAGTTTCGGGGGAAAAGGTATGTGGGGACATCATGTCCACCAGGCCGTTCTCGCTGCCGGTTGCAAGGTAAGCGGCTGCACCGTCCATTTCTGCACCAATCAGTATGATAAAGGCCCTATAATAGTCCAGCGATGCTGTCCGGTTGAGGAAAACGATA
>JAPLMV010000086.1 GCA_026386835.1 Planctomycetota bacterium
AGCTTCAGGATTAAAAAATCCAAATGGAAGACCAAGTAAATCAACTAAGGTAAGTTTTTTAAGTTTCTCGCCTTTTCTTTCTTTTCTGCCAAGAATCAATATCTCGATAGGAACAAGAACAAACAAGACAAATGTAAATATGGAAAGAGAGACAATGGTAAATACATACCAAAATGAATTGTCCATCATCTCCTTGTTGTTATCATAATAGAAAAATCGAACAGAACCACATAAGGCTAATCCAAGCCAAGAAATATTAATTAGAAACATGATGATAAAAAGTCTCATTATATTTTTCCCTTCTTAATCCTTCTGCCAATTTGTTATTAATTCTCCATCGGACAGACTTATCATAGGAATTACTCCTCCTACTCATCTGTTGACCATTGTACCGCCGTCAAAAACAAACGTAAAGCCACTAATTTTCAGCGAATAATTAGGAATAATTAGGGACGGCCACCCATTATTACTGGATATATCAGGTCTTATTATTTACATCCCTTAATTACACCCACCCGTTATTTTTAGTTTGTAGGGTGGACTTTAGCCCACGCTGTAATTATCTTTTTCCGCAGTCCTTCTTATTTTTTATCTTCTTTATTGCTTCGAGTTGCGAAATCACCTGTTGGTCACGCGGCCGGTTCATTGCTTTTTTGGATTCTATTAAAGCATCGAGATTTAAAATCCGAAGTTTAATACCCTCCACATCGATTATTCTGCTGACCTTTTTGGCGCTTCTGTAATCGCCTATCCCTGATATAAACCCCAGGCAGTCAAGCTGTCCAATGTCAGTATCAAGATAAAGATTCTTGAATTGACTGCATTTTTCTTCCGTAAGTTCAAGTTTTTGGCGTCTCGGCGTCATCCGATGAACAGGATGCAGACCTGCTGTCGCCTTTTGCAGCCGCATCAGATTTGCAGGCGAAAAATCACAGCAGATATCTATATCCTGAGTTAAATACGTACAACCATAAGCCACACCTGCGAAGCCGCCGACAATTACAAAATCAACTTCAGCTTTTACAAGTCTTTTGAGTAAGTCTGTGAAATTGCCTGTCATAATCCTTTTGCTTTACGCAGTTTCTCTGCCGTTTCGAGTGCGATTTGATGCCTTCTTATGCGTTCTGACGGCGTTCTTTTAAGATTATCTTTCAGCATGGAAATGTCTATCCCGTAATCGATTGCTGCCTGTATCGGGTCAGCCAATTTCGATTGTTTGCCGCCTTTTTTGCCGGACAGTGTCTTCATAATTGCAGTATATACGCCTTTGGATATTATTTCAACATCCCTGTTTTCCTATATGGAATGGGAAAGGAATATCGTATTTTCCTTGTGAGGATATGGCGACAAAAATTCGAAACATGAATTTCAATTCAAGGAATTTTTTTTTAGCTTTTTGACTGGTCGAGAATCAGGTCTTTTACCTTCTGGCTTGGCAGATTAAAAGCACCATAAGCAGCCGCGGCGGCACTGCGCAACTGCGGGTCGGCATCCTTGGAGCCAAGCAGCGTATAAATGGCATTTATCATATCGTTATCGAGCAGATTGGCATTAAACTTCGCCGAAACAGCTAATGAATTAAAGGCTGATATTCGAATGTCCATCGGGTTGCCTTCGGCAAGAGCCATCGCCGCTATCGCACGCTGAGCGTCGGGACTGGTGAGGTAAGCCAGTATCTCACCTGCAAGAATTCTAATCTCGGCACGAGGATCCTTTGTTGCGTCTATAAGGGCCGTCTGAGCACCCGAAAGGTTAATTACGGTATTCCGCGTCTGGGCCAGCTTTAACATTGCCTGTGCGGCACGCAGGGCATAACTATCGGCTATACTGTCATTCCAAAGATTTTTATTATCGTTTGCATCGCCGGCTGTTTTTGCGATGGCTTGTGCAAGATTTTCGGTAACAAGTTTACTTTCGGCAAAATCATCTTTCGGACCTGCCGCTGCAATGGCTATCGCTGCGCTGTACCTGACCGCCCTATCCTTAAAGGAAAGTGCCTGCAATAACGGTTGAGCGATGCCAAGCCGATAAAGCAGCGATTTTTCGCCGGCAGTTACCGCCAACGCCTCAACCGCACCAAGTGCGACATAAGCATTATCATCCTTTATTGCCCGTGCCAGTGCCTGATGCAGATATTCCGGACCTGCCGTAGTAGCATAAACAAGCGCACCGGCGTGGCCCTGACCAAAATATGTCGGCATAAGGGCACCGGCAGATTCTGTCTTGAAATATGAAGCCAGCCACAGACCTATGGCCTGACCAAAACCGGCATCGGCCTTTAATGCCCACTCGCACTGACGCATTGCCATAAGTTCATAAAAATAGTCATTGTTGACCTTTTCGCGGTTCAATTGCTGCTTTTCGGTATCCCAAAACCATATATTTGCAAAATTGGCATCCTCTGCTGGTTTAAGTGACTGGCTGCGGTAATAATCTTCCTCACCGAGATTATAGAACAGTTCCGCTGCCGATACCTTCAATGCGGACTCGTCGATTTGCTTTATACTCTGCTCTGCCAGACCGCGAAGTTCCGTCGAACCGTCCTTTTCCACAACATATTTCAGATAGGCAAGCGACTGCGGATAACCGATTTTTCCCATCGCCTTAATTATCTCAGCTTTAATCGGAACATTTTTACTCTGCAGCGCCGCGGCAAGAGGTCTTAACGAATCCCTGCCCACCTGCGGCAACGCCCAGATAATATTTGCCGCCTCAT
>JAPLMV010000294.1 GCA_026386835.1 Planctomycetota bacterium
CATTGGCATCCACACGGAAATGTTCAGCGACTGGATTATCGACCTTGTAGAGTGCGGTGCGGTTACCTGTGCGAGAAAGTCGTTAAACCGCGGCAAAGTAGTGGCAAGTTTCTGCATGGGGTCACAACGTCTTTATGATTATATCAACAATAACCCGTTTTTTGAATTTTATCCAACCGAATATGTCAATGATCCATATATCATAAGTCAGCATGAAAAGATGGTGGCAATCAACGTCGGTCTGGAAGTTGATTTCACAGGCCAGGTTTGTGCGGATTCGCTTGGATATCAGTTCTACAGCGGCATCGGGGGGCAGGTTGATTTTATTCGCGGGGCTGCGAGGAGCAGGGGCGGCAAGGCGATTATCGCGATGCCTTCAACGGCAAAGAACGGGCAGGTCTCGAGGATTGTGCCTCATCTGACGGAAGGTGCGGGCGTGGTTACAACACGAGGCGATGTTCACTATGTAGTTACCGAGTACGGTGTGGCATATCTTCACGGCAAGAGCATAAGGGAGCGTGTTTTGGCACTTGTAAATATTGCACATCCCAAGTTCAGGACCGAACTTATTCAGGCGGCAAAAGCGAAAAAGTATGTCTATCAGGACCAGATAGAGCTGGACACAGAAAAGGTTAAATATCCTGAAGAGCTTGAGCACTATGACACATTGCGTGACGGGACGGAGATATTTTTCAGGCCTGTCAAGCCTACCGACGAGCCGTCACTTTCTGAGATGCTGTATTCATTAAGTGAAGAGTCGGTAAGAACCCGCTATATGACGCAAACTATGACATTTCCTCACAAGGATGTACAGCAACTGACGAATATTGATTATCTGCAGGACCTTGCGATTGTGGGTACTGTTCCGAGCGTTTCTGGCGAACAGGTGGTTGCCATTGCCCAGTATTTTCTTGACCCGAAAACCCAGGCCGCAGAAGTTGCATTTATTGTTCAGGATGAGTGGCAGCAAAAGGGCATGGGGACACTGCTGTTGGATTATCTTACGCAGGTAGCAAAACAGCGCGGCGTAAGGCGTTTCTATGCGAAGGTTCTGCCTGCCAATAAGGCGATGCTGGCGGTATTTTACAATTCCGGCTTCAAGGTAAATACAGAATTCGACGGCGATGTATACAGCATAACTTATGATTTGACAAAAAAAGACAAATAGGAGTAGTTTCTGACAATGAGAAAGGCTGCATTTATTCATTCACCGCAGCTTGAAGAATATCCTTATCCGCCGGATTGTCCTTTCAATACAAGCCGAGCCGGTAAGGTCAGGAATATTCTGAATTCCATGGGACTACTTTCAGGCCCTGGAATAAGCGAGGTTGCTCCTGTTGCTGCCGAAAGGATGGTTTTGAAAAAATTTCACTCTGCCCATTATCTGCATATTCTGCATAGCGCTGAAAAAGGCCGCTGGGATATTGATGCACTGAATATGGGTATTGGGACGTCTGATTGTCCGATATTTAAGGGGATGTATGACTATTCGGCATTGGCGTGCGGTGCGACGCTGACGGGCGCAAATTTGATACTTTCCGGTGTTGCCGATATAGCGTTCAATCCTTCCGGCGGACTTCATCATGCAGCCCCAGAACGCGCAGCAGGTTTTTGCTATATGAATGATGTTGCTCTTGGCTGTCTGGTGCTGGCTGAGGCAGGCAAGCGGGTTTTGTATCTGGATATTGACGTTCATTTCAGCGATGGGGTTTCATACGCATTTTACGACCGCTCGGATGTGATGACTATATCGTTTCACGAAACAGGCAAGATGCTTTTTCCCGGCACCGGTTTCGAGGATGAAATCGGAACCGGGGCGGGAAAGGGATATTGTGTAAATGTGCCTCTGCCTGCGGGGACTTATGACGAAGTTTATATGAAAGCGTTTCGTGCTGTTGCAGTTCCTTTGATTGAAGTATACAATCCTGATGTTATTGTTTTTGCGCTTGGCGCCGATGCTCTTGCGGGCGACCCGCTGGCACATCTTTATCTGACCAATAATGTTTATGCCGACATCATTGGACTTTTGCTAAAGTTTAATAAGCCGATACTTGCGACAGGGGGCGGGGGATACCATATAGGAAATACAGTAAGGGCGTGGTCGCTTGCGTGGAGTATTTTATCCGGTGACGGCGGTCACGACCTTAATCTTGGAATAGGGGGCGTAATGATGGAAAGTACCGATTGGCAGGGCGGCTTTCGCGACAGGGAACTGGTTGTGAGCAATCAGCAGCGTGACACCGTTGCACCGGCGGTGGATGATGTAATCCAGTCGGTTAAAGCACATGTTTTCCCTTATCACAGTCTTTAAACTATTAAACCATTTCAAATTGGCAGGTGTAAAAAGCGGTTATTTCCCCTTTTGGCTATGTGTGTTTTTAGTGCGCCTGACAAGACTCGAACTTGTAACCTTTGGTTCCGTAGTCCTCAATGCCGCTTGTAAGGTTATGTTAGATAAGGGGTTACAACGCGTTTTTTGGCCAAAAATGAGGTCTACAAGTGAATAACAAGTCACTGAGCAATTAATAACAAGTCACCATCATGTGACGACTGACTCACTCAGTGACCCACTTTTTGACTTGAAGTACCGACTTTTAGTAAATACTACAAGGTCAACAAAATAGTTTTTAATGAGCATCGGATTGACAATCCGATGCTCTAACCAATTGAGCTACGGCCCCAGGTTTTTCTAAGTGTCTTAATACTAACAGGTTCGGAATTATGCGTCAAGTCTTTTTATGGCAAAAATGCCCAAAAATTGTCAATTGGTGTCAGTTTGCATCGGCGTCAGACAAAATGTGCTTCAGTACTTTGCTTGCAGAACTAAAATCTTCCGGTCTTACCGCCAAATAATATTTCCTTGTTGTTTTGATGTCTGCATGTCCAGCAAGTGTTTGAACTACCTGAATCGGCAGCTTCTGAGCCCAGTTGGTAATAGCTGATCTGCGTAGGTCGTGTATTGTACACTCTGCCACATTTGCGTGACGGCGAATTGTATTAAACCTTACGCGGAGATTGTTAACCAATTCTGATCTCTCATACCACTTGCCTGC
>JAPLMV010000039.1 GCA_026386835.1 Planctomycetota bacterium
GTATTAAAAGCATTCACCGAAAATAAGGACTATGGAGCGGTTTATGGTCGGGCGATATGCATTAGGCCAAACGGGGAAAAAAAGGAATTTGGCTCTCCAAAGCGCAATGTATCCGGATGGATAACAAAATCTTATTTTTCCTATAAGCCTTTTCTAATACCATCGGTTGTCAGTCTTCGAAAAGATTCCTGCAAGGGTATCTTTTGGGATGAAAAAATGAGGCGGATTTCGGATTATGATTACTTTTTGAGAATTTCAACAAAAATACAATTTTTGTTTGTTCCCGATGCTCAAATAATAAAACGCCAATTGAGCGATAGTCTTTCGTCCGTAAAAAACCCACTAGGAGCGATTAATGCTGCACTGGCGCTGGATCGATTTTATTTTCACCTTGGAGGCGATGAATATGTTCCTTTGTATCTGGCAAAGCGGAAAATAAGTCACCGCTATCGCAAAGCAGGCAAAGTATGTCAGGCAAACGGAAATAAATCAACCGCAATTTTGCTTTTTAAACGCGCTATCTCTTATAATCCATTTGATCCGCGGCTTTACTGGGATATGGTAAAAGTCTTGATTTTGAGCGGAAAAAATGATAATTTGCCCGACTGGCAGATGCCTGAACCTTTGCCTGATGAAATAACTGTCAACGGCGAGAGGGCATTGAGCAATGTAAAAAGGTCATGATATGCAACATGTAAAACGAATATTTCTGATATCAGATTTTAAGGACGAATCGCCCAAATCCGTTCGGGTCGAACGAAGGCGATGGTTTAAGGGGCTAATACGCCTTGGTCATGATGTTCAGCGATTCAGTTACAAAAATATGATGCTGCAATTGAGCCCATTTCCCAGCAGGCGAATCGCACAGATGTTTGCCAAAAGAAAGGCCGATGCCATTCTTATTGAGCAAGTCAAACAATATCATCCCGACATCATTCTAATTACAGCAATGAAGTATCTTAACGCTGAAACGGTTCAAGAGCTTCGCAGAGCAGCACCTTCGGCGATATTTGTTGGACGCGACGGCGACCCATTTCCAGAGCTAAATAAGGCCCGGCTCGAAATTGCAAAGCAATTAGACATAATGACTTGTTTCTATGCCGGACGATTCCTTGAAACATATAAGAAAACCGGCGTTCCAATTTGTGCATTTATGCCGCCTCCCTGCGACCCAGATATACAAAGGCCATACGAGGTCGATGATGAGTGGAAATCGAATATTATCTTTACCGGAAAGGCGGAACATACCAAGCTTGACCGCGATATCGACAGGTATGATTTACTATTGAAGCTCTCGAAAATGCCCAATGCGAGGATTTATGGAGCATTCGGCAGGCCGCAGCTTGAGAGTATCGATTGTTTTTATGCTATCAGCGGGGCGAAAATTGCGTTAAGTATAAACATCATAAATGATGTTAGGCTATATCACTCCGACAGATTAGTTAATTGTCTTTCGTGCGGGACATTCACGTTGGCTAAAAGAGTTCCTGATTCCGAGCTGCTTTTTAAAGATGGAGTGCATTTGAGATATTTTGACACGGCTGAAGAATTTTTTGAGCTGGCGGACTGGTATCTTAAACACGACCAGGAACGGGAAAAAATCGCAAAGGCAGGGATGGAAAGGGCTCACAGCGAATTTAACTGTGAAAGGATTGCCAAACTTACGCTGGATTTGATTGAAACAGGCACATACGACGCATCTTGGGCGGAGATTTTAAAGTAAAGCATTTTGCAAGTGGAACTATTTGTCATAACCAATAATCCTGACCGGGCAAGTTTCAGACAGCGAATCGAAGTCTATCCTGATGCCCTGCGCAAAAACGGCATAAATTGCAGGATTGTCAAACTGCCGACGGGCATCTGGGCACGGAGAAAATTATTCGAACAAGCAAAGGATTTTGACGCTGTTTTCCTTCATAAGAAATGTCTGAATATCCTTGATGCCTTCTGGCTGCATAAATACAGCAAAATTGTCATCTATGATTTTGACGATGCGGTGATGTATGATAACAAGCATCCGGACATGCCCAGCCGCAAAAGGCTGAAAGCTTTTCAAAGAACGGTTGAACTGGCTGATATGGTCATAGCTGGCAATTCATACCTTGCAGACCACGCTCGGAAATTCAATACCACTCTTAATGTGCTGCCGACAGGTTTGGATACCGTAATTTATAGGACGCAATCCTTTTCAAAAAACGATGCCAATATCCGTCTTGTCTGGATAGGCAGCAAAACCACACTTAAATATCTTGCTGAGATTAAACCCGCACTTGAGCAAATTGGTGCAAGATTTAACAATGTTATCTTAAGAATAATTGCCGACGATTTTTTCGAGTTAAAAAATATGCGTGTGGAAAAACGCTCGTGGTCAAAGGAAAAAGAAATAGAGGACCTTATTACCAGCGAGATAGGCCTGTCACCGCTGCCGGATGATAATTTTACGAGGGGCAAGTGCGGATTCAAAATTTTGCAGTATGCTTGTGCATGCCTGCCTGTGGTTGCGTCACCTGTTGGGACAAACTCGGAATATGTTCGCGATGGGATTACCGGATTTCTCGCGACGGATACCCAGAAATGGGTTGAAAGAATCAGTCAACTGGTTGAAAATCCCCAGTTATGTAAAAAAATGGGAGAACAGGGTCGGGCATGGGCTAAAAATTTTGATGTTAGTTTAATCGGCAAACAGCTTTGCGAATTGATAGCCAAATGCGTCGGTACTTGATTGTGTTTTATATCCGGCTGGCATAAATTTTCAAAACAACAGACGCAGTTAGGCAGTCTGGAACTGCTGGTGGGCTCGCATTACAACGGCGGCATCGGCGAGGACAATTTGCTTTATCAGGCCAGTCGAAACGAGGGAAACGCCCATAGCTAAAATCTTCTCTTCGGTCATAGAGGCAATCATTCTGGCAGTGTGCCTCGGTATCTGGTGCTTTTTTACAAGCCAATCGACTATTCTCGATTTATCCCAGCGGCTTTTGGGCAGAGTTCCGTCAGTTCCATAGAAACTGCCGATATCGGCTATATTCTGAACGTCGACGTGAAGGACTTCGATTCGTGAGCGTTTGATTTTACGCCGGAGGTGATGCTCGGTCAGGGCAAGGGCAGAATCTTCATAGCCTGTTTCGTCGAGAACCGCCTTGATTATCGAAAGGATTACTCCGCTGGTTACGGTATAACGGTTTTGGCTTCGGTAGAGAAAAAACGTTACGGCATCGGCAAGGTGCTCGGCAATAAAAACGTCCGGCTTGTCAGACTCGGCAAGGGCATTATTAATTGTACCTACAACTTTGGTGTGAAAATACTCCTCGACACTTCCGTCGGCCTTTATGACTTTA
Source organism: Planctomycetota bacterium (assembly GCA_026386835.1). Taxonomy (GTDB): domain Bacteria; phylum Planctomycetota; class Phycisphaerae; order Sedimentisphaerales; family Anaerobacaceae; genus JAPLMV01. The sequence continues at coordinate 3,339 of JAPLMV010000039.1, forward strand.
AGCTGCATTTCCATCCCCTCTCATTTTGCATCCCTGCAAAAATTCGATGCCATACGGTCAATATTATTTGCCTGTTACTGTCCAAACAGTTTTTTCTGTCCATTCTGGTCGGCATTGCTGATTTCCCTGCTGACTTCATCTATCAACTCGTCGGCATCCTTGAAATCACGATATACACTTGCGAACCGAATATAAGCAACCTTATCAACTCCGCGAAGGTGTTTCATGACACTGTCTCCGATAAAAGCCGATGACACCTCCTTCTCGAAGTTCCGGAAAACATCTTCTTCCACTTTATCAGCAACGAGCTGAATCTGCTCAGCGGATACCGGCCTTTTGTAACAAGCCTTTTGCAGGCCGGCAATAATCTTGTCTCTTTCATAAGGCACGCGGGAGTCGTCTTTTTTGACGACATAAAGTTTGAAGCTTTCACCTATTTTTTCATAGGTGGTAAAACGCTTCTCACAGGCCAGGCACTGACGCCTGCGTCTTATTACCCTGCCCATGTCGCTGGAGCGAGAGTCAACAACCTTATCTCTGTCTTCCTTACAAAAAGGACATCTCACAAGCTAAATTTACCTCACTGCTGAAATAGGACATCCCAAATCAGTACAAACCACTACAAATTGGCTTTGAAGGTATTGTAAGCCCAACATATAGTATGTCAAAAGAATTTTTGCGGGAATTTGGCGTCAGGCGGGATAAAGGGCTGTTAAATCTTTTTATCTTTATTCTCAATTAACGCAGGGATAAGCACTAACAGAAAAAGTTAAAAACAATTAACAGCCTATAATTACAGGTAATTTTTTTATAAAAAAAGGGCCTCGCGCACAATAGTGCGCAAAGCCCAACCCGGAAAGAAATTTATATGCCCCCTCAAAATAGTCTAAAATCTTTGCATAAGCCAAAGATGTAGAATTCGTTCCTGCCTGGGTTCTACAATTATCCCTTATCCCGAGGCAGGATTGTAGAATCGGGCTAATGATCTTAATCATTGGGCGGCAGAACATAACACATACGGTTAAGTCAGCCAAACCCGCTTTATTTGCCCCACCGATAAAAGTATAATATAAAAATCGCAGAGGAGCAAATGTACAAACCGACAATTTTTTGCTATGAACTCTTCAACGCGTATTATCGGAACATAATGGGAAAAAGTGGTTAAATTTTTACAATGCCAACTCGGTCAATATGCGATTGTAAAACAAGAATGAGGCAGGTGGAATATCAGGGCAATGGGCGGGGATTTTTTGGGAATCGTTTGTAAAGCCGGTCTGCTGGATTGTCGATTTGCAAAGAGAAATAAAGGCTTTTGGGGAACTAAAAATGGATACAAATACAGAGAGAAGAACAGAGCAACGACTGCGGTATCAATGGCCAGTCTGGTTCGCCGAGGATTTCAATGATGTGCTTGCGCAAGGTCAAATGGTTGATGTTTCCAGCAATGGTGCTGCCTTTACCTGCCACGCAGATGAGGAATGCCCTTATCCAGGCCGAACAGTAACAGCACGGTTCAGCATCCCCCGTTTCAGCAATACCGAAAGCTTCGATATGGCCAGTTTTACCCGCAGCGGCAAGGTCTGCCGAGTCGATGAGGTCAACCGGTTCCTTCGGAAAGTAGCGATACAGTTTGCCGAGCCGCTGCCATTTAGGCCGGGCGAACAGGCTGGCAGCAGTGAATCCGATGCGGAACAGAAACTCTGGGCAGTAACGATATAGCGATTTACAATTTGCAATTGCGGATTTAAAATTGAGAAGGCAGAAATTGTAAATTTCAAATATTCCACAGTTTATTTTTTCCACACATCTCAAATTTTCACGGCTGGGTGCACGTCAAAAAGGAAGTGTAAAAATTAATCCCTATGGGACAGGCGTGTAAAACTCAAAACCAAAACTCAAAGTTAAAAACTACAGACAGAAAAACAGACGCAAGACTGATAGACTTTTTTAGCCGCTGATGGAACAGGTTCCGCCATCTGCCTTGGTTTTATAAAGTTTTTTATTGTACGGAAGTTTCATCAGCAACATTCCCATAAGACAATTATCGGTAAGCCCCGCATAAATCAGTCCGCTGCTGACAAAGACCGAAACAAATATAAACGCCCAATTCAGCAGCCATGACATTATTATTCCCAGCAATACCAGGCTTCCAGCGATAAGCCTGACCTGGCGTTCCAATGACATTCCACCCTGGCCTTTAATAACCGGCAGTTTCTCTTTTTGCCAGTGAACAATACCGCCTTGCATTACTTTCACTGTATGGATTCCAGACTGCATCAGCATATCTGCTGCCATCGCAGCACGGTTGCCGGTATGGCAGAGAACTAAATAGCTTTGCCTGGACTGGCTCAGTTCATTAATTTTAGCCGAAATCATATCTATTGGTATATTAAGTGAATGTTCGATATGCACCTGGCTAAACTCCAAAGCAGAACGCACATCCAGAATTTTTGTCTGCGGGTCTTGTTTTAAAAGGGATGAGGCATCGCGCGGCGAAATCATCTCTAATGATGTTGCCTGGCCTTTCTGGTTTACCCGTATGATATTATCGAGATTAAACGGCTTAGGAATAATTTTTGCCCGCATATTCCCGACGAAAGTCTCTTTATTTGTTTCCTTTAAGAACGGATTGCCTTTTTTCTCTTTAGCTATGGTTGACAATCGCTGTTCATGATAGTCATGCCCCGGGCACAATATAGTCTCATCCGGCAGAGTTTTTAATTTTTGCAGGGTGTCGAACATTGATTCAGGCGAACCATTTTGAAAATCTGTTCGACCGACGCTTCCGATTAAAAGCACATCGCCTGAAAACAATTTGCCTTGGCCGTATAAGCTTATCGCGTCATCTGTATGTCCCGGCGTGTATATGACCTTAACACCGGCAGTTGCTATATTTATCTGGTCATTATCTTTAAGCCGCTTGTCTGCGACACTGGATATAGCTTTTTCATGCATTAAAACCTGAGCCTTGAACTGTTTCTTTAATACCGCGGCGGAAGAAAAATGGTCGGCATGGGTATGTGTATCAACTATAAATTTCAGTGTAAGCTTATTTTTCGTTAAATACTTTCTATATTCATCGGGCAAGCTTATATGCGGGTCGATAATCAATGCCTCATTTTCTGAGCTCAGAATATACGAATAACAACTGCCTGCAATAAATTGTTTTATCATAAACCGCCCCTTTACTGATTAAACTGGGATATCCCATATAAAACACTTGACTACGCAACCAAGCCTTTCGATTCCATAATCTTTCTCGAATTGCCATTTTTGGCGATTTTTCGCCTAACTACCTTAAAATAAACGACCTATCCGCCTTTTTGCCCATTCCTGCCTGCCGGCGGCAGGTACAACGCCACATTGTAAACCAACAATGCCTTGATGTAAAGCTCACCACAAAGAAAATAAGGACTCGCAGAATTAAAGGTATCCGGTACAATTTATATATAGTTTCCCCCGGTTA
>JAPLMV010000043.1 GCA_026386835.1 Planctomycetota bacterium
GACGAACACCCAGTCGGCGCCCAGCTTCTCGGAAATGAACCGGAGATAATGGTTAAAGCCGCCCAGGCAGTCACAAACATCGGCTATGACGTACTGGACCTTAATTTCGCCTGCCCTGCCCCGAAGGTTCTACGGCGATGCCGCGGCGGATATATGATGCAGGAGCCGCAAAAAGTTATAGATATTTACCGAAAAGTACGCCAGGTTGTCAGTTGTCCATTGCTTATGAAACTGCGAATCGGCTTTGACGATACCGCCCAGTCACGGGATAATTTTTGGGAAATTGCGTCACAGGCCTGCAGCGAAAATGTCGACGCCCTCGTGGTGCACGGACGAACAACTCTGCAAAAATTCAGGGGACAGGCCGACTGGCAGATACTGGCCGAACTTAAACGGCAATTTCCGAAAACAACAATAATCGGAAGCGGGGACTTATTCGATGCCGAAACAATCGCCCAGCGGCTGAAAACCGCAGGCATTGACGGCGTGGCGATTGCCCGGGGCGCTATCGGTAATCCGTGGATTTTTCGCAACCTGCGGGCTGTGCTCGAAGGCAAACCGCTGCCCCCGCCGCCCAGTCTTACCGAACAGGGAGAAGTGATATTGAAACACTACGAATTAATCTGCCAATTATATGTTATCGCTAAAACAACCAGATATTTTCGCAAATTCCTTGTCAACTACTGCAAACTTCATCCGGAACGCAGAAAAGTCCAGAAAGCATTATTAGCTGTTAGAAAACAGGATGAATTGGTGCCTGCGATAAAACAGTGGTACGGCCTCGGTTAAAACATTGAAACGCCTGACGTGCGGCAATCAATCAAGAAGAACTTCCTGCTGATATTGGGGCACTATTACCTGCCAGCCGGTCTTTTCCCTGATAAACTCGCCGAATGACTTTGCACTTTTACTTTCGCCGTGAACCACAAAAACCTCTCTGGGCGGTATTTGGAATCCAAGGAGCCATTTAAGAAGCTCATCCCTGTCGGCATGGGCTGAAAAACCGTGTATCTGCACAATTCTTGCCCTGACCGGATACTGCTGGCCGAGTATTCGCACTTCCCTGACGCCATCAACGATTTGTCTGCCGAGCGTACCTGCCGCCTGGTATCCGACAAACATTACGGTGTTTTCGCGTCTTGATATGTTATTGACAAGATGATGTTTAACCCTGCCTGCATTGCACATCCCTGAGCCGGCTATTACCATAACGGGGCCTTTCATTTTATTGATGGCTTTTGACTCTTCCACGTCGCTTGTCATCTCAAGGCCAGGCGTATTGAAAAGCGAGCTGTTCCGTTTGACCGAATCTGTCATTTCCTCATCAAACAGCTCGGGATGGCGATGAAAAACCTCTGTGATTTTAGAGGCCATCGGACTATCCAGAAAAATTCTTAACGGCGGTATCGCTTTGTCAGTCAGCAATTCGTTTATGTAATATAAGACCTCCTGAGACCGCTCCAGTGCAAAACTCGGGACAATAATATTGCCTCCGGCTTTAACCGTTGAGTTTATTACCTCGGCGATAATCTTTTTTATATCCTCAGTATCCTCGTGAAGCCGGTCTCCGTATGTAGACTCGATAAGAACGTAGTCTGCCCGCTGACCCATGGCCAAATCCTGTATTATAGGCCTGTTCGGCCTGCCGATATCGCCGGAAAACAGCACTACCCGCTCCTGACCATCCAAATGTATCCGCACCCTTATTATCGATGAGCCGAGCACATGGCCGGCATTAAAAAATTCCGCCTCTACTCCATCCTTGATGTTTGTCGATGCATTATACGCAACAGTGGTAAATTGCGGAAAACAGGCCTCGGCATCCTCAACTGTGTACAGCGGAATTTCGGGGTATTGCGTTTCCCGTCCTTCTTTTTTGTGTCTTTTGAGTTTATGCTCGGAATCTTCTTCTTGTATCTTTGCCGAGTCGAGTAATATGATTTTTGCAAGGTCGGCTGTCGCATCAGTGCAGTATATCCTGCCCTTGAAGCCGTCCTTAACGAGCTTAGGCAGCAATCCGCAATGGTCCAGATGGGCATGCGTTAAAAGTACCGCATCAATGCCGGACGGTTTTACAGGAAACGAATCCCAGTTTCTGTTGCCAAATTGCCTTTCCTGATAAAGCCCGCAATCAACGAGAATAGTAGTTCCATCTACACTGAGAAGGTGACGAGAACCGGTAACGTTTTGAGCGGCACCAAGAAAGCTAAGTTTTATCTGCATAATTTATCCAGCCATTGACTGTTATCCAATTATGAATTAAAAGGCATATTTTACCGCTTACAGCGAAATTAACAAGTGCTTTTGATAAATTACCTTAACCAGCGGTGCTCCTGCCGTTTGTAGGTGAAACTCCAAGGTTGTCAGAAGTCAGTTTTCAGATTACAGATGAAAGACAAGTCAAAAGATAAAAAGCTATCGGCCCCCATCTTTACTGAGAGCCGATAGCCGGTTTCAAACTTTTACGCTGCTATCGTTGCACTGACGGTTTCTGACCATGGTCCTTTTTCACCGCCGCTTTTAACCCATCTCAACATATAATGGGCGGTCTTTCCGCCATTGGCGCCGTCATATTCGGCAACATACGGACTGGCCGAGTCCAGCGACAAAAAGCTGAGTCCATCGGCGTCGGACGGAGCCGCTTCGCCCGCAGCGGATACCTTTACCCAGATCTCACAGCCCATCACGCCTGCCGGTTTGGCACGCTTTGTCGGGGTCGCCTCATCAGAAAAACGAATCTCATGGCGTAATCGCTGGCTGGTATCGACTACTCCTATCGGCCTTGTCGAAATACCGCCGACTGACATCGTTTTGATGGTATCGGCTACCGTAATTCCAAGCGCTGCCCGCTCGGCGTCATTGACACTGGAAGAGGCCTGAAGCCGCTGCACCATCTGCCTTACCGCCGTCTCGAGAGCATCGCGACTGTCATCCTTTGCCTGCCGTGCCGATTGTGCTGCCTGCTGGGCGGTAACATTGGCTGTCATTTTCATAGTAAAATCCATGCTGGCACTCGATATAGGCATCATATCGGCGAGCAATATACCCAAGTCTGCGAAATGAGCGGTGGCATAGGTAACAAAGTTACCCATCCACAACTGAAATCCGGTGTCTGAACGTGGAATGTAATCCGGCATTGTAAAACCCTTTCATAAAAATAGTGAAACATTGATGCCCCGCCCTTTGCGGAACTCATTTACCCCTTTGTTTTGGATCTATTCTTTCAGCCATTGCAGTCATCTATGAACGCATTTTCGCTATATCTCTATAACTTCTGAATAGAGAGATGGAAGCGCATTCTGCCGCAAACGGAACTTAGTGCCATGATTGTGACCTGTTCGTGCATCGAAATCTACATAGACATATCCTTTTTCGATAGCATCTGTAAAGGCACAAACACTAAACTTTATGAGCATAAAAATTTTTTCATAGGAAAAATATTCTTTTCCATTTTCCACCTTAGTTTTTGCTTGTACATAAAAGCAATTCAGCAGTTTAGTACCAGCTTTATGTCCGAGATCATCAAATCCCCAATATGGTTGTGGGGTCATTAGAGAATCTTCATTGCCTCAACAAGCTTTAATCCCTTATGCAACTGCATCTGCACGGTAAATCTGATACCTTCTGGTGTCAGATAGATATTATCATTAGTTTTTCCGAGCAATCCAAGGTCGGTTGCATAATTTGTATACATCCGAGTTGCGTTATACTTTGCTTTGTCTGTTTGCCAGTCAAAATATTTTCCAGCATGAAAAGTAAAGTATGCCATCATATGGGTCATAGGCACAGGGTATGTATTTTTAGAAAGTGCGAAAACAGCTTCTACAGCGGAAGCAATCCCAAGTATAACAGATGATTGGTATGGATTACTCATAACAAAGGAGCGGATTAGAGTAGCCTGTTTTTCGCTCAATCGAACGGGTAGAATAGGGTCTTTACACTTACAATATTCTTTGCCAAGATTGGTTAATAAGATAGTATCTTTATTGGGCAACCAATCTATTAACCTAAGCTCATATGTAAATTTTATTTTGTTGTAAAGAGTACGTGGGGAACCACCAAGATGTTTTTGCAATTCTTTGACACTGGTTATTCCACCTTCAAGCGAGTAAAGCAAGCCATGGATAAGATGGATATTCCATATTCCAATGTCAATCGGCTTTGTTTCTGTAAACAAAGCAATTGGCTTCATATTCTTATAGAAATAATTTAGAACTTCAGCGGGGTCATAAATAACACACTTTACATCATCCACCTCGCGTGTTTCGTGTCGCGATCGTCCATCTTCTGTAACAAGCAAATATGTACATATTCGCCCCTGAACAAGGTCTCCACGCTCTTGCATTATTAACAAGTCATTTCTATAAGAAGAAAGTTGCTCAACGAATTGTGTCTTGAAAGGAACAACTTTTAACTCCAACAAGAGCAGTTCAGTACGATATGTATAAAGAAGATCGAGACGCCCTGAAGACATTATCATTTGGCGACATAAAAATCTTGGTTCGTCCTCAAGGTGCAAAATATTTTTTGTTAAAATGGGAGCACTTACTAAAATATCTTCAATTTGAGATTCTCTGATTTCCATAGGCATCACGGATAAATTTCAAACTCACTGATTCCAAGTTTATTTTGAATTTCACTTACAAGTGAATCACGGATATTGCCAATCATTTCAATATCCCACGGAATTTGTCGTTTCGTTGGGTTTGTTTGATGGATAAGCTCGAATATGGAATTATCAACCAAATCTTGTCGCCTGATTTGATCATCGCTCATTTCAATAGCCATTTATTTACCCTTAAAGTTCAACATACGAGGCTTGGAGGTCGAATCCTACGCTATTTCTATTCAGGTCATTAGCTGCGATTAACGTTGTACCACTTCCAACAAAAGGGTCTAAAACCAGTTCACCTTGATGAGTAAAAAGCTCGATTACTTTTTTGGCAAGTGAAATTGGAAACGTAGCGGGATGAAGCGTCTTGTCTCTTATGTCTCTGCCCTCGTAGTAAAACTGCCAGACACCTATTTGACTTTTCATCCATTCTTTCGCCGTCATGCAGTTTATGTTTGTTGGTTTACAATCGCAAGTTCGCAAAGAATTTATCTGTAGTTTCTTCCCATGCAACGAATCTCCCTTAAGAATACTCGTTGGCAAACATTTTGATATTTTTTCTTCATCAAGAGTAATTGAATATGCCATATATTTTGCCTAACTGCCTTAATTTTAACAGCTTAAACCTCTTTTTGTCCGTACCTACCTGCCAACAGGCAGATAGAATGCCAGATTGTAAGCCAATAATGCTGCGATGTAAAGCCGCAATTTCAAGAGTTTTTTGTTTCTTTTCATTGCCTAAAGCCGCGTTTTCAGGTTAAAAACGCACTTTTGCCAAGGAACTGGTCATCCGTTGCCTTATACGGGTCATCCGTTGCCCTCCACGGATCAATCGTACACTTATACAGGTCATCCGTACACTTCTACGAGTTGTCCGTACACATATACGGGTCATCCGTTCACTTATACGGATCGTCCGTTGCCCTCCACCAGGCTGTGTCGCAATTATTATAATAAACCATTTGCTATTTGCCTCTAAAATGCGCTAAAATCCTGCTTGGAATTGAAAGGGATTTCACAATGGCATATCGATACGGAGACCGAAGTCAAAAAACACTCTTCCCCCAAAGC
>JAPLMV010000089.1 GCA_026386835.1 Planctomycetota bacterium
TTGCAAAAGTTCAGTGAGGGATTTGAGAATTGGAGAGATGCTGGACTTCGACCACAGCATTCGAGGGTAGGCTGCGAGGGGAAAGTCAGTCGCGGTTGGACGGTAAAACGGTAAAGAGAAAATGGTGGGGTAAAGACCCCAGCCTACAAGAGTGTAATTAAGTGATGTAAATAATAAGACCTAATATATCCAGTAATAATAGGCTGTCCCCCTGTTTTCAGGTTTGAAGAGTGAGAAAGGTCTGGGGCGTTTTAATTGATTCCTTCGACTACGCTCAGGACAGGTATGGATTATTGATTATTGATGATTGACGTTGAGAAAGACTCTATAATCATGGGCAAGATGCTACTGGCATAAGGAAGAGTATTTATATGTACCCACCGAATAAATCGGCGGGCTAACTTTTTTGAGTAGAATTTTGCATGGAGGCAAAGTGATAGAATCTATTGAACAGGTACTTTCAAAGATATGCGACTTTATATGGGGGCCGCCGCTGCTGATACTGTTATTCGGCACACATATCTATCTGACTATTCGGCTCAAATTCATCCAGCGATATATCGGCAAGGCAATCAAGCTGTCATTTTCCCATCATAAGGAGGGCGAAGGTGATGTAAGCCATTTCGGGGCACTGATGACTGCGCTTGCTGCGACTATCGGTACGGGCAATATCGTCGGAGTGGCAACGGCTGTCGCTGCTGGCGGGCCGGGCGCGGTGCTGTGGATGTGGCTGACGGGCGTATTCGGCATCGCGACAAAATTCGCCGAAGCGGTGCTTTCGGTAAAATACCGCATCACCGCCAAGGATGGCTCGATGGCGGGCGGGCCGATGTATGTGCTTGAGCGGGGAATGAACGCAAAATGGCTTGGGATAATTTTTGCGGTGTTTACCGCTGTCGCTGCGTTTGGTATCGGCAATATGGTGCAGGCAAATTCCGTCGCGTCGATGCTCAAGGAAACTTGCCACGTCTCGCCATGGCTAAGCGGCGGGATAATGACCGTCATCACCGCCATTGTGATTATCGGCGGGATAAAGTCCATTGCCCGCGTGTGCCAATGGCTTGTGCCGTTTATGGCGATATCATACGTGCTCGGCTGCCTGATAATTCTTGCCCTTAGAATCGACACCATCGGGCAAACCATCTCGCTGATATTCACCTCGGCCTTTACCGGACAAGCTGCCGTCGGCGGATTTTTGGGAGCCGGTATAAAAGAGGCAATGCGTTACGGTGTGGCGAGAGGACTTTTTTCAAATGAATCTGGGCTTGGCAGCGCACCTATCGTCGCCGCGGCCGCACAGACAAAAAATCCAGTCCGGCAGGGACTTGTTTCATCAACCGGAACATTTTGGGATACGGTGGTCGTATGCGCGATGACGGGCCTGGTCGTCGTCAACTCCGGCGCGTGGACAGAGGGCGTAAAGGGAACGGCACTTACCAAAGCGGCTTTTGCCGCTCTGCCGGTCGTCGGGCCGATCGTTCTGACGGTGGGGCTTGTTACGTTTGTATTTTCTACGATTTTAGGCTGGTCGTATTACGGCGAAAAGGCGATTGAATATTTACTCGGCACAAAAGCAATCAAGCCCTATCGCTGGATGTGGGTGGTGTGCGTAATGATCGGTTCGGTCTCGACGCTTAACGCTGTCTGGACGTTTGCGGATATCGCCAACGGCCTAATGGCCGTGCCGAACCTTATCTCGCTGCTTGTCCTTACGCCGGTCGTCATACTGGAAACCAAAACATACTTATGGAACGAGCAGCCTCGGTGCTGATTAAAGTAATGATGCCGCCAAAGACACCCTTTGTAGTAGTAGTAATAGAGGTTGAATTTGAAATACTTTTTTACGACTCATAGAGATTTGACGGTTTTTACTTGACCGGGTAGCCCTTTTTCAGTTAAATTTGTGGTTAGTGATTAGTGGTTAGTGATTTGATATGCAATACACTATATATGTCTGAGCAAATTGTAAAAATTGGACTTGTGGGCTTTGGAACGGTAGGCAGCGGCGTCGCAAAGCTGATTTTGGAAGATGCTGACTCCATAGCAGCTAAAACGGGCGTGCGTCTGGAGCTTGCCTGCGTAGTTGATACCGATACCAAATCGCCTCGGCCGGTCAAGCTCCCCGACGGGCTGCTCACCAGCGACTTAAATCGCCTTATTAAAGATGACAGCATAAAAATCGGCGTCGAGCTCGTCGGCGGCACAGGCGTCGCAAAACAAATCCAGCTTCAAATGCTTCAGGCAGGAAAAGACGTCGTTACCGCAAATAAGGCACTGCTGGCTCATCACGGCAGCGAACTCTATAAAGCCGCCCGCGAGAACAACCGCTGCATCGCCTTCGAAGCCAGTTGTGCCGGCGGCATACCGATTATTTCCGGCCTGCGCACCGGACTTTCTGCAAACAACATTACCGCTATGTACGGCATCGTCAACGGCACCTGCAATTATATCCTTTCGAATATGACCGGCAAAAACGAGGAGTTCGCAGAAGCCCTGGCACAGGCGCAGAAAAAGGGCTACGCCGAAGCCGACCCCATCCTCGATATCAGCGGCAAAGACAGCTCGCATAAACTTGCCATTCTCGCATCAATCGCTTTCGGTTGCGAAATTTCACTCGATGACATTTATGTCGAAGGCATCGACGGAATTTCCAAAGACGACATCCGGTACGGCGGCGAAATGGGCTATGTCCTCAAACTCCTGGCTATCGGCCAAAAAAATAACAGGATTTCCCTGCGGGTACATCCATCTTTCATCCCTCGGGAAAACCTGCTCGCACGCGTCAACGGCTCATTTAACGCTATCAGTATATTCGGATCCGCCGTCGGACAGGTAATGTTCTATGGTCGAGGGGCAGGCATGATGCCCACCGCAAGTGCGGTTGTTGCGGATATTATAGATGTGGCTCTGGGCAACTCAGCTACCAGTTTCCGTCAATTGCGTTTAAAACCGCGAAACGAAACTGCACCATTGATAGACAAAATCTCCAACTTAGTCAGCAGATTTTACATCAGGATGATGGTCAGGGACCAAGCAGGCGTCTTTGCCCAGATTGGCAAGATACTTGCCCATGAGGAAATCAGCATATCAGGAATTCTCCAGCATGAAGGACGAGGTCCAGCCAACAGCATCCCGATTGTTGTAACAACCCACCCGACGCAGCAGAGCAGGGTAACCGCCGCTCTCAAAGACCTGCAGTTCCTGGATACCGTCTGCGGCAAAGCAGTCTGCATCAGGATAGTCGATATTCCGGAGGATAAGGACTAAACATTGACTATTGACTGTTTAAGAGTTTGATACATAAATGACAACGAAATACGTTATAATAGTTCCAGACGGCGCGGCCGATGAACCGCTCGAGCAGTTCGGCAATAAGACCGTTTTCGAGGCCGCCAATACTCCGAATATGGATAAAATAAGCTCGACCGGTCGTCTCGGCCTGGTCCGCACAGTCCCCGAGCAGATGGAGCCTGGCAGCGACGTCGCACAGATGAGCCTGCTCGGTTACGACCCCAAGCGCTACTATACAGGCCGCGCTCCCATCGAGGCCGTTGCCAGAAATATCGACCTCTCAAACACCGACTGGGTCTTCCGCTGCAATCTCATCACCATCGCCGACGGCAAAATGGCCGACCACAGCGCCGGCCACATCTCCACTGAAGAAGGCAGCAAGCTCATAAACGACCTTAACAAACAATTAGGCACCGACAAAATCCATTTTTATCCTGGCGTAAGTTACAGGCATCTGGTTGTTTTCAACGGCCTTGATTTCAAGGTGCAGACCTTCCCGCCTCACGATTATATCGGCACAGCAATAGAAAAGATCCTCCCGCATGGCAAAGGCGAGGAACTGCTTATCGAAATGATGGCTCGCTCACAGCAGCTTTTCGCCAATACTGATATCAATAAAATCAGAAAAGACCTCGGCGAAAATCAGGTCAGTTCCATCTGGCTCTGGGGTCAGGGCGTTAAGGCCAAAATGGAAAATTTCGAAAAACGTTTCGGCCTAAAAGGCGCCACCATCACCGCCGTCGATTTGGCAAGAGGCCTATCGCTGCTCATTGGCTTCGACCTCATCAATGTCCCCGGCGCTACCGGCTTTGTGGATACCAACTATCAGGGAAAGGCCGCTGCTGCCATCGACGCCCTGAACAAATACGACATTGTCCTTGTCCACATAGAAGCCCCTGACGAGGCCGGCCACAGCGGAAATGCCGAGATGAAGAAAAAGGCCGTTGAGCGAATCGACAAATTCATCGTCGGCCCCGTCTATGAAGCTATGCAAAAATTCCCGAGCTGGAGAATACTCGTTGTCCCCGACCACCCGACTCCCGTTCGAACCGGCGCTCATGTCGCCGACCCCGTCCCCTTCGCTATGGCCGGCACAGGCGTCGCCGGCGTCCTCAATTCGCCTTTTAGCGAGGCAAACGCTGCCAAGAGCGGCCTGAAGATTGAAAACGGTTTTGAATTGATGGAGTATTTCTTAAAAAGTTAAAAGGTAAATTATGGCAATAATTGTTCAAAAATTCGGTGGAACTTCTGTGGCAGATGCCCAAAAAATTCGCCGTGCCGCCCAAAGAGCTATCAATGCGGTTAAAAAAGGTTTTCAGGTCGTCATTGTGGCCTCCGCACGCGGCCAGCAGACCGACGAACTCATTGCAGACGCACTCGAGGTCAATCCCAACCCGCCAAAACGTGAGATGGACCAGCTCCTCAGCACAGGTGAACAACAGAGCGTTTCGCTTTTTGCTATGGCCCTTCAGGCCATGGGCTACGACGCTATCAGCTTTACCGGCGGCCAGATTCGCATGCTCACCGACTCGGTTCACACAAAAGCGAGGATAAAAAGCGTTGATACCACAAGAATCAAAAAGCACTTAGATGAAGGCAAAATCGTCCTTGTTGCCGGCTTTCAGGGCATCGACGAAAACGATGATATTACTACGCTCGGCCGCGGGGGCTCCGACACTACCGCCGTCGCACTGGCCGCTGTCCTGAAAGCACAGGAGTGCGAAATCTACACCGATGTTGACGGCGTATACACCACCGACCCTCGCATTTTCAAAAAAGCCGTCAAGCTAAAACAAATCAGCTACGACGAAATGCTCGAAATGGCAAGTCTCGGTGCCGGCGTTATGCACAGCCGCTCCATCGAGTTTGGTAAAAAATTTAACGTAAAAATTCATGTAAGAAGCAGTTTGGAAGAAAAAGAGGGAACTATGATTATTCACGAAGTACCGGAAATGGAAGGCGTGGTTGTCTCCGGTGCAACCATCCAGAAAGATATGGCAAAATTAACCCTTATCGGCGTCGATAACAAGCCCGGCAACGCCGCAAGGATTTTCGCACACCTGGCAAAAGCTAAAGTCGTCGTCAACGACATTATTCAGACCGAGGTTAGCGACAAAAAAGCAAATCTGTCATTTACTGTCGGCACAAACGACCTGGCCCCCGCAAAAGAAGCCATAACTGAAATCAAAGACGAGGTCGGCTGCGACAAAATCCTCGTCCACGACGATATTGCAGAGATTTCTGTTGTCGGTGTTGGTATGAGAACCCATTACGGCGTTGCTGATAAGATGTTTAATGCGCTGGCCAAGGCCAAAATAAATATCGACTCAATCACCACAAGCGAAATACGTATTAGCTGCATCGTCAAGCAGGAACAGGCCGAAAAGGCTCTTGAAGCCGTTTGCCTGGCCTTTGAGCTTGACAAAGCCGCCGAAAAAAGAACCAAAGCAAAAAAATAATATCGGTAATCTACTAACGACTAACCGTGTCCAAACGCAGTAAAGTTACTTTCGCTATGAGCAGAGCCAGGCGTTCGTTTCTGTTCGCCCTGTGCGTACTCGGCGTCTCTTTTTTCGTCTGGCTCGACCATAATTACCAAGACCGGCCGCGTTCAAACCCGCAGATAACTGCCGAAATTGTTTCAGGCGATATTGAAAAATATAATGCCAAAACTTTTACCGTTACTCACGTTGTTGATGGCGACACGCTCGATATAAATATCTCTGATGGCCGGTATAAACATACAAGGATTCGTCTTTGGGGGGTTGATACCCCTGAAACCAAAAAGCCCAATTTTCCCGTGATGTACTTTGGCCCCGAGGCATCCAACTTTGCAACTAAATCAGCCCTCGATAAAAATGTTATAGTCTACCTCGATGAAAAACATACAAGGGATAAATACAACAGGCTTCTGGCCTACATCCAGTTGCCTGATGGCCGATACCTAAACGAGCTTTTACTAAGCGAGGGCTTTGCCTACGCCGATTTGCGTTTCAAACACAACTTCTATAATAAATATGTGCAATTGGAAGCTTCCGCTCGCAGCAATAAAAAAGGCCTATGGGCAGGCGTTACCAGCGAACAATTACCCGAATGGCTCCAGCGTGAAAAACCAAGCCTCCTGAAAAAGTAATTTACCGCAATGCGTACAACGGCACTATTCAGCGACTTTTGTCGCCACAAGGTCACCGACCTGGCTTGTCGAGTATCCCATCTTGCCTGCTGCCAATGATTTGAGCTTGTTGGCTGTCGCCCACTTGACGGCATCTTCTATTTTCTTGGCTGCCTTTTCCTCACCCAGCGTCTCTAACATCATCTGCCCTGCGCAAATCGCCGCCAATGGATTGATGACACCCTGGCCGGTATATTTCGGAGCGCTGCCGCCGATTGGCTCAAACATGCTCACGCCTTTGGGGTTTATATTGCCGCCCGCTGCGATGCCCATTCCGCCCTGCGTTATAGCGCCAAGGTCGGTAATGATGTCGCCGAACAGGTTGCCGGTAACAAGAACATCGAACCATTCGGGACTCTTGACCATCCACATACAGGTAGCGTCAACATGATAATAATCCCTGCGGATATCGGGATATTCTTTTTGCCCCATTTCGTGGAAGGCCCTTTCCCACAAATCATAAATGTATGTAAGCACGTTTGTCTTTCCGACAAGGGCTAACGTATTTTCGCTTCCGACTCCGCGGGCTTTTTTGCCGTATTTTCTTGCGTACTCAAAGGCATATTTCAAACATCTGTCAACCTGAAAACGAGTGTAGACGGCAGACTGAACCGCAACCTCGTTCGCTGTGCCTTTCATTGTAAAGCCGCCTGTGCCGGTATACGCATCGCCGGAATTTTCACGGACGACTGCATAATCTATCTCTTTAGGACCTTTACCTTTCAAAGGACATTCAACGCCGGGGAATAATCTTACCGGCCTCAAATTTATATACTGGTCAAGGTCGAAACGTGCTTTTAGCAGGATGCCTTTTTCGAGAATGCCGGGCTTTACATCTGGATGCCCAATTGCACCCAGCAGTATTGCATCGAACTTGCGAAGCTCCGCAACGGCACTATCCGGCAGGGTCTCGCCTGTCCTTTTATATCTTTCGCCGCCGAAATCAAAATTGGTCAAATCGAGCTTGAACTTGAATTTCGCAGCAGTCGCTTTTAATACTTTTACAGCCTCTGCTACCACTTCCGGCCCGGTACCATCGCCCGGCATCACTGCAATTTTGTACGTTTTCATCGTTTCCTTTCTCAATTTTTCAAATTTTAACCACGGACTAACGCGGATAAGCTATGAAACCGAAGCTTCCAGTTTGTCAGGTGTAATGCGTGAACGAAGTCACAATACCCGAATTAACGTGGTCGTCTCGTGGACGCCACAAATTTTATAACAGGAGGCTCCTGATGGATAAGTATATCGGATTTGACATTGACAGCAAGAAAATTTCGGTGAGTGTGGTAGAATCAAAAACCCCTAAGTTTGAGAACTTTGGTTTCTTGGGAATTAAAATATTGTTACTATGTGCCCGGCTGGTTGTTCCAGAGCAGTACATGGAGGCGACTGCAGAAGGTAAAGCCGGTTTCTTTGCATAAATCGGCTACCATAGGCGACTTAGCCAAAAATTCATCCCTCGCGGCGGCCTGCGGCATCAGCATTACCTTTTCAGGAACAACGTTTCCAAGTTTACTTAGCGTCTGCTGGATTTCCGGCAAATCATTTACTGAATCAACAACGAATTTGAGTTGATACTCATAGTTATCAATCAGCTCGCTGAGAACCGCTAAATTGAGCCGTGAACCCTCGTGAATCGCCGCGAGCCCAGGGTCTTTGGGTGTGGAATTGCTTAATTTGGGACTTATACTCATCAAGTCGCAGGGCATATCGGGGATAAATTCGATGCCTGCGGTTTCAATGGTGATGTGTTTGCCGCAGGCCTTGAGGCCTTTTGCCAACTGCGGCAAATCCCGATTTATCATCGGCTCTCCGCCGGTAATTACAACGAATTTGCACGGCCATTGCTTAATGTTATTGATTATTTCTTCGATGCTGTAATCGTGTCCTGAGGCGGGGTCTTTTGCATATCCGGTATCGCACCACCGGCATCGCAGCGAACAGCCGGCCAAACGGATAAAGGCGCTGGGGACGCCGGCTAAAAGTCCTTCGCCCTGCAATGAATAGAAAGTTTCACTTATATTCATTTGGT
>JAPLMV010000024.1 GCA_026386835.1 Planctomycetota bacterium
TGAGTTAAACATGTAAAAATGGGGAAGATGAGAAAAAGTTTTAAGTTCTTAGTTTTAAGTTTTTAGTTTAAGAAAAAATTTTCAACACGAACTTCACGGAATTTACGCGGTTTTTGATTGGCGAGAAAATATGGTTTGGTTATTGCTAATAGAGGTACAGCAAGGCACAAAGAGTTTGCGTGAAAAGGATTAATGATATCTAAAAATAACAGGCAGGTGTTCATAGTAAAAGCTTTAGAGCAGTTTATACACTAACATTGCCGTGAAGTCCGGAAATAACGAATTCTCTGCAATCCTTTTGGCTGCGTAACAAAGGTTTTTTGAATTTTATGAAATTAATACTTGACAACACTCACTGGGTGGGGTAGAATGCAAATACATATATATTGGGTGGGTTTGCTTTTTGGACTTACTCAAAAGGAAGAAAGAGTGATGAGAATAAGAAAGAGCGTCAGTTTTGTACTCATAGTCAGAATGAGTATCCTTCTTTTATTTCGCACAACATCAGCCCTCACTGCTTAAAATCTGTGAATTATAATGGGCATGATATTATGGTAGTGTAGTGCGTCCAATAACGCTTCTTTACATTTGAGTGCATTAACAAATACGCTCTCAATTTATTGTTTTGGTTATGAACATCGTCATTCTTACTTCGTAGCCGTAATTATACGTCAACCGATTTATGACGTACTACAGTATTGTAGGTGCAATTGAAGGTTATATACAGGCTTATTAACAATTAATTAACGGATGTATTAAAAATGTTTAAGAGATTATTATTTATTGTGCTGATGCTGACTGTGGTTTTTGGTTTTGGTAATGCTGTGTTCGCTTATGACGAAGTTAACGAAACGTATTATCCGTCTCTTACCCCGCCATCGAAGATATATGTTGTAGTGATGTGGACAGACCCTTATCCCGATGGCGATCCCAGGCACCACCACTCCACCGTTTTTCCCCCTGGGTTAAACGAATATTACAGTGATTCTGCTATGCTGAACAGCCTTTCTGGTGTTCTTTTAAGGCAGGGCAACAATGAAGGTGTTTATACCGATAACCGACAAGCTTCGAGAGATATTCTTGCTGATATTGTCGCTGAAACTGGTATTACTGTCGAATGGGTATCATGGGTGAGTAATATCCCCCCCACTGCATTGCAATATGGATGGGAAGTCATGGATCATTTCAAGTCGGCCTTCGGCAATAGGTATATTCTCTATGATGTTACAACCAATCCTGATTCGATGAATGCAGCGAGAATGGCTTCCTACACTTATAATTGTCCAATAATCGACATAAGCCAACAAGGCACTGCAACGAGTCATGGATTAACCGTGGCCCTGGATGTGAGAACGTATACCGACCAGTGGATTTACGATAACTGGTGGCCTACATGGCCCGTAAAAGGTCTTGCTGTTGAGCAGAACAATCTGTTAGCTTCAAGTTCGCGTGTTTTTCTTAACGATGTGGCAGCAGCGATGGGTGCTGTATGTTTTTATGACGCAGCCAGTACAACACTGCGGAGGAATTTCCTGACCGATATGGAGGATGATTCGCCGGTATTTGGCTGGCCTGACTTCGATGAACTCGCGAGTGTGACAGAGATGTCGCAGCGGAATACGATGCTTCTTGGGGCAAACTATTGCGCAAACATTTCTATGCTCACGGCGTTCAAGGATCCATCGCAATGGCCTATTCAACAACAAGCCCACAGCACTCGCACGTTTACGGGCAATAAACACTATGTGAGCTTTATGTACACCGACGGTGACAATCTTCAGTGGCTGGAATTAGATTTTCCGACAAGTACTGAATGGTGGGGAAGTCCTGTACGCGGTACGAATCCGATTGGCTGGGGCATTCCCCTATCGCTACGTGATACCGGCCAGAACGTTGTCGAGAATTTATACAACCACTCCAGCACAACACAAGGGAAACAGGATTATTTCGTTGCAATGGGCGCAGGTGGATATTCCTATATATCCATGTACTCTTCAGCGGCTCGTGCAGATAATGCGACGCGTACAGCGAAGTACATGGCTGATATGGACCTTAACATTCTGTGTTCTTTAGACCATACTGCTTTCATTACGCCGTCAATCTACGACCCGTATTTGCAGGAGAGCGCAATCGATGCTATATTCTATTGGGACGTTAATGGCGATTACGGCAAATACGGCGGTGACATTTTGTGGCGAAATAATAAACCCATCATATCGGCTTATCAAACGCTCTGGGCCGGTGTCAATACTCCCGCTCAGCTTGCAACTAAACTCAATGCCCGTTCAACAGACCCTAACGTTGAGGGCGCATATTCACTGGTCCCTGTACATGCCTGGTCGTATGGTGTGGATGATGTGAACCTCTGTATTAAGAATTTGAATAGCAATGTTGTGGTGGTTACTCCTGAAGAGTTAGTCAAATTGGTTAAGCAAAATGTGAACCATACTATCTATCCGACTTCTTATACTGTTCTCCAGGGCACTTACAGCTCAGGTACCGTCCCATACCTTCAGAGTAATGACAATATCTACCTGGTTGTCACAAGCTCATCGGTATCACCAAGGACTACTACAACCGACTTTAATGTGCCGAGTGTCTTAAGTAGTCCTCCGAGCAAGATTACTGTCAGTGTCATCACCAAAGCGAGCACGTCGAGTACAGCTCAGACGATTTACCTGTGGAACTATTCGACCTCGGCATGGGATTCGAAGGATGGTCCAACGACTGTCGGCACGAGCGAAGTGACACGAAATATAAGTGTAACAAGCAACCCCTCGAACTATACCAGCGGCGGCGTGATGAAGATTCGCGTGACAGCTACTAAATCAACCAGCAGCAGCTATACTTTCTCGCATGAGCAGATTAAAACCAATTTCTATCTCTACAGCATCTATGACCTTGATTGCAATGGTTACATCGGGCTCGGTGATATTGCGGTGATGGGTGAAAACTGGCTAAACAGCGGCCAGGGCGATTTCAATAACGACGGGATTGTGAACTTCAATGATTTTGCCGAATTAGTAAATGCATGGTGAGCTTATATATAAATGCGCTGCGATTAGTATATTTCGCCTTATGCATTATATAGATTGATTTGGGCAATTTCGTTGCAGATTTGGCACATTTATTGCACACTGGCGAAAAATAAACGTGGAACTTGAAAGAAGGCAATTTGTAAGTCTAAGCAAATTAGAGACTTACAAATCGTGGCGAGAGGAAATGTACTATATGCCGCAGCTTTTTTAGAATTAAACAGCTTGCATGTAACATTGAACGTGTCTTCTTCCATGGAGGCGGTATCTGTTGCTTCTCCGACATCGCTAATTGAGGCTGATGGTAAGTTAGGAGGATGGTTTCTTGACCAGAATATATGGCGAATCGAACTTAATGCATCACATGAACAGATTATTTTGACTTCGAATTCTTTATGGGGTTCAGTGATTGACCAGATTGTTGTCGATACTTACTGTATTCCTGAACCGGCGAGTATGTCGCTGTTAATTCTTGGTTGTTTTGCAGTTTTCAAAAAACGACGCCAGCGATGTCAAGCCGCGAAAATAATTAGCCGTTCGTTTTAGAGGTTTATAGAATACAAGCAAGAATGCGAATATCGTGCTAAATCGTAAAGTGCAA
Organism: Planctomycetota bacterium; assembly: GCA_026386835.1. GTDB lineage: Bacteria > Planctomycetota > Phycisphaerae > Sedimentisphaerales > Anaerobacaceae > JAPLMV01. Next base: position 3,637 of record JAPLMV010000024.1, read on the forward strand.
ATGTCGTGCCGAACAGGATTGTAAACGTCCCCTATTATTCCCCTGCTGTTATTCAGAGTAATGTGAATTAATTGCTGCTTTAGCAGCGTGCAGCGAGAGCAATATGTACTCATCTCTTCTGTCCCCAAATTCTTTGAGCCGCTCGGCGCATTCAGAAAGTATTATGGCGACCGGCTGGCTGGCTGCCTGAACCGAGACAGCACGGACAAAGTCGGCCAGCAGGAAGGCTCCTTTTTCAGCGTTGCCATGAGCAAAAGCAGCAGAAGCATTATCTGCCAGAGTTTTTAACTCGACAGTATTAACGTTTAGGTTGTTCAAATCACTTTTAAGTGAAAGGATAATCATAGCGGTTGCTGTATCGTGGTCCTTTTTTAGTTGTCTCCATAGTGAAATATACAGAGGTTCGTTGCCTATAATTCTGGCCAGAGCCAGTGCCATTTCTGAACGAAGCGCGTTGTCTCCAAGTGAATCAAGGAAAGGTATCATCTCGTTGAGTGCTTCAACGTAACGCATTTTTCCAAAGCTCTGAGCATAAGCAATTCTCACTCCCGGGTTGGTTTCTTTTCTGAAATAATTAAGTAATATTGGGATGCTTTCTGTATCACCAAGAGTTGCCAGTGCGCGTGCACTTCTTGCTCGCAGCAGAGCATAATCTGAAAGTAGTGTTTCGCGTAGAGCAAAGACAGCGCTCTTGTCGCCCATCTTTCCGAGTGCCCAGGCAGCGTTCAATGTCAGGTCCGGCTCATCGCCTCCTAATACGAGAATAAGAGCATCAATCAATTCCGGATCTGGTCTGCTGTTTGCTATTGCGATTATTGCTTCATAACGTACATTGTAACTAGGGTCATTCAATGCTTCAATAAGCTCGTAATTACTGAGCCTGGTTTTAGCATGCCCAAGCCGTTGAGTGATTGATACTCGCCCGTCTTCATCTGGCGTGTGATAATATCGTAACAAAGACCCCACGGCCATGATAGGATTACCCTGAAAAAACAATCCGAAGAATTTGCGCATAGTCATCGCACCGCCTGAACGGACGTGGCTGAGCACGAAAGTCCCGGTAGCGAGTATTAACGCCGAGAACAGAAACAATGGAGTATAGGCATCTATTTTGAAAATAAAAAGGCTGGCGTCAAGGGACGCGGCAGATTTCAGCAGGTAACCGGCAAGCAAAGGAGCTATCCCGCCGGTGAGACCAGCACCGGCATAAAAGACGGCCATGTAGGCAGTTTTCAGACTGGCAGGCACCGCGTTTACGAACAGGTACCTCCCCAGACCTATGCCCCATGCGGTACTCGAAATGCCTAATATAAAAGTAATGGCAAATGCAAACTCGACACTTGCATCGCTGTGTCTGGGCATAATAAAGCACAACAGAGGAAGAGGCAGCATCAGAAACGCCCCTGAGAGCATAACCGGTTTTGACCCATACCGATCTGCTGTCCAGCCCCACATAAAACTTGAGAGCAGTGCTCCAAAATAGGTTCCCATATCCAGCCAGACCACAAACTCAGAGGAAAGTCCGACCTGTTCTTTCATGTAGAGCGGGATAAAAGCTATTACAGGACAGATACCGATGGTCACCAACGAGAGTCCAATCATATAATTTCTGAAATTGATGTCTTTAAGTGACGATAACATTTCACGAAAGTGCGCCCTATTTGCAGTAGATTGATGGACAGCTTTTCCTCCAGGAACATAGGAAAAACAATATACCGCCATTATGCCCGCAACTACACCGCCGCCGATTATGAACATGAATTTATTTATACCTTGGTAATGGCCAATTATATAGCCCGCGACGGCCACTGTAGCCACTGCAAGAAGCTGGTTGATTATGTTGGAAGCGGCACTGAATTTACCGCGAATATTGTCTGGTACCATTTCTTGTGACCACGGGTATATTGCGGTTTCAGAAATAGCACGGCATATCGCAAAGCCGGACACACAGCAGAGAACCCATATAAAAGCGGCTTCCATACCAAAGTAGTTTATGACAAGGGGTACAAAAAGAAGACAGGCAGCAAAGATTTTCCTTGTTCCGAAGAAGATCAGAAATACGCGTTTGAACCCAAACCTGGCAACATACGGAGCGGTGAAGATAGCCGAGATACCGCAAAACGGAAGGAGCGAGAGCAGCAACCCTATCCTTGCCTTATCGAGTCCGAGTTCGGCAAGAAAGAGTATGAAAACGGAGCCTGCAGCGGTGGTCAGCCAGAAAATTATATTAAAACCATTGCCCGCTATCTGCCAGGGCAAACGTCTGATTTTTTCCAGGTTTGTTAGTTCGGACATCAATAGCACTCTATTAATTAATCAAATTACGTAACCGTTCACTGGGTATGAATATGAATTATAGTCCCAGTAGTGATAGAACTCTTTGACTATCTACGGTTCATAGGATTTCCATAAACAAATGTATATCATAGCTCAGCTACCCATCTGGGTATCATTTCTAATAGCTCTGCGTTAGGAGTCCCGAGGACTGCCACAGGTAGAATATCAAACCTGTATTGAAAAATCAAAAAATTTAGCGGTTTTTTCTTAAAAGCACCGCACCGAGGCCGAGCAGTAAGAGCGTGACGTGTTGGGACTACCTACTCATAAATCAAGTTAAGGAGTTTATCGAAAACAGACCTTTTTCACAAGCGAAATATAGGGTGCATATTTAGCGATATTGTCCTCACCGTAGATTTCACAATATCCCCAATACTCACAGCTTCAAGGCTTTTTGGGGGCAGGCTACAGTACAGAGACCGCATTTCAAACAATCGCCATCTATTACATTTTTCACGCTCTTATCTTTGTACTTGTATGGCAAAACCTGAATCGGGCATACTTTGCCGCACAATTTGCATTCATTGCAAAGGCTCGAATCTATTTTAACAGGCCGCTTGCCTTTTCCGACCCAGTTAGATATTGAGCCGATGGGACAAAAACAGCACCATACCCGCGGATGATAAATAATCGCCAAAACAAGCGCGATGCCGGTCGTAACCGTAAGCAGAACCACAAAAGCCTTGCCTATTTTGTACGGGTCTGGCCAAAACCTGATGATTTGCACCGTAATAACCGACATAAGAACGGTTAGCATTGTGATTCTCGTAGGCAATCCTTTAAAAGCCGCCGGTATTTGTTTGTTCGGACTTATCCGCATTATCGCAGCGTCGAAAAAACTTCCTCTTGGGCAGTACCAGTCGCACCATTTCCGCCCGCGTGAAAAAGCAATAGTTATGCCTGCAATCATACAAATCGGAATAAAATAACCTAACAGAGGATAAAACCACCCTCCGACAATAACTATTGGAAAAATAACAGCCGTGCTAATCTGCTTTATCAGTCTTCTCTTTTTTGTGGTTTGAAATTCACTCATACGGATTCCAAATAGAATTTGCGACGTTGCCCACGGGTAAGCGAAGCCGGTATAAATGCTTATAAACTGCTCAACGCACGAGAAATGATACCAATCTGGGATTTCCCATATAACTCTGTATATTCTTGCTCAGCTACACCGCAGAGCTTCATTTCCAATAGAATACCAAACTTGTCTTGAAAAGTCAAGATTTTTAGCGTCTCTTTCTCAACATCACTGCACCGACGCCGAGCAGTAAAAGGGTTGCGGGTTCGGGGATACCTACTTGTAAATCAAGTTAAACAATTTGCTTGCCTGCTCAGCATCCATGGTTTTTAAGATTTTGTATTCTTCAAGGGCTGATACCTCGTCGCCTGTTTGTGAATATACAAAGCAAAGATTATAGCGTGCCTCGGCCAAAAGACTTGGCTTTTTCATTGTTTCGGTCTCCAAAAAACTCCAGAACTAATTTTATATAAAGCTACTCTATCTCACTCGGCAATCAATAAAAATCAAGCAAATTGTTGCCTTTTAATACATTATGAGATATGCTAATATCTATGAAAAGGTCAGAAACCGACCATATTGAGCGGCGGCTGGCTAATAAAATAAAATAAAATAGGACAAGGAAGAAATGGCAAAGAGCAATAAAAACACTTTGATTCATTGGTCAGAAGATGAGGTTAAGTTACTCAAGAAACTTTTCCCTAAAGGAAAGACAAGGCAAATAGCTGACCAAACAGGCAGGACATTTTCGGCAATAATGAATAAAGCACACGACATGGGACTCAAAAAAGGAAAATGGCGTCTGTGGTCAGCCGATGAAATCAAACTACTCAAGAAACTACACCCAAATCAGACGGCACAAAGCATAGCAGATATACTTGGGCGGTCTTTGGAGACAGTATATAAAAGGGCTTCGATACTCGGTCTGAGAAAAAGCATATTTTACCAAACATGGTCAATACAGGAAGAAACACTGCTCAGGGAATTGTATCCAACAAATCCTGTGAAGGATGTAGCGAAAAGAATTGGGCGGTCTGTTCCAGCAGTATGTCACAAAGCGTTCCTATTACGACTTTCCAACGGTCGTATTTGGTCGAAAAAAGAATTGAAACTGTTAAGGAAGCTTCATCCCAGTAAAACAGCACAAGAAATAGCCGACCAAATTGGCAGGACTGCGGCGGCAGTAAAGACAAAAGCAGTCGACTTGGGTCTGAGGAAAATAAAATACAGGCAAAGAAAAAGGTTATAACAGCCGAAAATCAAGGAAAAATACTGCAAAATATTGCTACAAATGACAGGTGGAGTTCAATTTCTAAACGGAAACGCCTAAGACCGCGTGCCCAGTCTTTTGCGAATTTGAACTGGCTTTCAAAATTCTGCCCAAAGAAGCGGCGTAAGGTTGGAGTTCGACAACTGCTCACCATAGGAAGCCACCGCACAGAATCTTATAGACTCGCTGGGGTGAGCGATAGATAAGTTTATTAGAGAGGCCATTGTCTCTTATTCTCCGGTGGGATACGATGTTCCCTTGCCATTCCAATTTGAGTTATAAATGATATTGACAGAATTGAACAGATGGGTTAGAATCATATTTTGTTTATCTGCGAGGGCGCATAGAGTAGGAATTTGGGATGTGTCTGTTGCAGATAACCTGTGTAAATATAAAGGATTGCGATAGCGGACGAATAGAATATATGGCAAAAGCAACGCTTCCTGACGGGAGTATAGTCGAAGTCGCTGAAGGCACTACCTTAATACAATTAGCAGAGAAAATAGGTTCGAGGCTTGCAAAGGCCGCCATAGCGGCTAAAGTAAACGGTCAATTGGTGGATTTATCCGCTCAACTCAAAGGCGATGCCGCCATCCAGATTATCACCGGCAAAGATAAACAGGCCATTGAGATAATGCGGCATAGCTGCGCCCACGTAATGGCAGAGGCGATATGCAGTATCTGGCCTGCAACAAATCTCGTTTATGGGCCGACGGTAGAGGACGGTTTTTATTACGATGTTGACCTCGATGAGCCGATTCGGCCCGGCGACTTCGAACGAATAGAAGAGAAGATGCGGGAAATCGTCAAGGCTGACAAACCCTTTATCCGAAAAGAAATGGACAGGGATCAGGCTGTTAAAAAACTGGCAGGGGATAAATACAAAACAGACAATATCCAGCGGGCAACGGGGGAGACCATAAGTTTCTATTCGCACGGCGACGGATTCGAAGACCTCTGCCGCGGTCCGCATGTTCCGACCATGGGCAAAGTAGGAAGCTTTAAGATTATGTCGGTGGCAGGGGCATACTGGCACGGCGACCCTACTCAAAAAATGCTTCAGCGGGTTTACGGTACCAGTTGGCCGACAAAAAAAGACCTCGATGATTATCTCAACATGCTCGAAGAGGCACAGAAACGCGACCACCGTGTTCTCGGCAGGGGGCTTGATTTGTTCAGCTTTAACGAAGCAGGCCCGGGCTTTGCATTTATCCATCCAAAGGGAATGATTATATGGAACGCCATCGTAAACTTTTGGCGGAGCATCCACGATAAATACGGCTATCAGGAAATCAAGACTCCGATAATTCTTAATCAGGAGCTTTGGCACAAAAGCGGCCACTGGGACAATTATAAAGAGAATATGTATTTTTCCGAGATTGACGGTCAGGGGTATGCCATAAAACCGATGAATTGCCCCGGCGGCTGCTTAGTTTATAATTCCGGTCAACACTCCTACCGTGAGTTTCCGCTGCGTATGGCCGAGCTTGGTCTGGTACATCGTCACGAGGCAAGCGGCGTTATGCACGGCCTGTTCCGTGTTCGGCAGTTTACCCAGGATGATGCACATATATTCTGTATGCCCGAGCAGATTAGTTCCGAAATCATAGGGGTCATCGGGCTTGCCTTTGAGATATATCACGCCTTTGGATTCGAGGATTTCCATATTGAATTATCCACCAAACCGGAAAAGCACATTGGCTCCGATGAAATCTGGGATGTGGCCACAAATGCCCTTAAAGACGCCCTTGCTTACAAGAAAATCGACTACAAGATTAATGAGGGCGACGGTGCCTTTTATGGGCCCAAGATAGATTTCCATATAAAGGATTGCCTCAAGAGGTCATGGCAGCTCGGGACAATTCAGCTTGATTTTTCAATGCCTGGTCGGTTCGGCCTTGTCTATACCGACAAGGATAATACCGAGAAAACGCCGGTTATGATTCACAGAGCGATTTTGGGTTCATTCGAGCGGTTTATCGGCATTCTTATTGAACATTACGCTGCCAATTTCCCGCTGTGGCTTGCTCCCGAACAGGCAAGGATACTGCCGGTAAGCGAAAAAACCAACGATTATGCCCTTATGGTTCAGCGTAAACTAAAAGATGCGCAATTACGGTGCGGCATGGATTTATCAAATGAGAAAATAGGCGCTAAAATTGCCAAAGCACACGGCGAAAAACTGCCATATATGCTCGTTGTAGGTCCAAAGGAATCGCAGTCCAATACCGTCAATGTAAGAATTCGCGGATTGCAGGAAAATAAAACAGTCGGTATCGACGAATTTTTAAGCACGGCAAATCGTAAAATTGCCGATAAAAAAATAGACCTGGCGTTGTAAAATACTCAAACTGACCGATAGAGACAAACGGTGGGGTAAAGACCCCACCCTACAGGACTACTGGATACCTGCTCCCTAAGGGATAAATTTCGCAGGTATGACAAGTTGTTTCGGTTAGTTTGAATTATTAACCAGTTTAAGAAAGGCAAGGTGATATAAAATCAGCAAGAAAGGATTAAGGATAAACGCTCAAATTCGGGCAGAGCAGGTTCGCCTTATTGACGAGGCAAACAATCAGGTCGGAATTCTGGAAAAGTATCTTGCAATGGGCAAGGCCCGCGAGGCTGGTTTGGATCTTGTGGAAGTTTCGCCCGAAAGCGATCCGCCAGTCTGCAGAATAATGGATTACGGTAAATGGCTTTACGAACAGAAACGAAAATACCGTGAGAGCCGAAAAAAAACCCAGCATTACACCGGCGTATTAAAGGAAATACGCCTCAGATTAGAAACCGACAAACATGATTTGGAAATAAAAACCAGTCACGCACGTGAATTTTTGCAGAAGGGTAACAAAGTCCAGTTTACAATGATGTTCCGCGGGCGGCAAGTACTGCATAACAATAAAGGTTACGAAATTTTCAACCAGATAATAGAAGCCATGCAGGATGTCGGCAAAGTTGAGCAACCCAGCACCATGTCTAACAAACGGATGATTTTGTTGATTGTCCCGAAATAACCTTTTGGTTCCGCGGTTAATATTGTTGTTTCCAAAGGGGGTTTGACCTGAAAGATATTCGGGGGTGGGGGATTTTTTAAAGAAATCCTATTGACCTGATGCTGCAAATGGCTTAAACTGCTGGTTTCAAAATTTTTGCGTCTGTTGAAATACGTTTTATTGAAGGATTAGTTAGATGCCGAAACAAAAAACCCATAAGGGGCTCAAGAAAAGAGTAAAAATTACAGCTTCGGGCAAGGTTAAATATAAAGGCCC
>JAPLMV010000170.1 GCA_026386835.1 Planctomycetota bacterium
AGGTTGATACAAACAAGGCAAAGCTCGAATTTAACTATATGGTGAGCGGTGCTAACTGGCTGCCGCAGTATAATCTCCGTGCAAACAGCGCTGCAGGAACCGTCCTTATCGAGCATAATGCCATTATTCATCAGTCAAGCGGCGAGGACTGGACTAATGTGGCAATGACACTTTCAACCGCACAACCGACACTGGTAGCTGCCCCGCCGTCAATTGAGCCGATGACCATTACCATTGCCCCTCCGCCGCCGCCGGCAGCGGGGCCGGTTCCACAAAAGGACAGCAAGGGCACAGCAAATATGCCACAACAGTCAGTGGCTGGGGAGATACAATACGTCGACCGCACTGACAGCTATGAAGGGCTGCTCAAATCCCGCAGGGAAGAGGCCAAAAAAGGCAAGGCCGGTCAAGTCATGCTGAATCAATTGGCTGTCAGCAACCAGATGATGGAGGTAATGGCTGATGCAGACAAGGCAAAGGAAATCAAAAAACAGACTGCCCAGGTCGCCCGGTCTGAAGGCGTTAGCGTAAGTTACGTTATACCGGGCAAACTCACGCTGCCCAGCCGCAGCGACCAGCAGCTTGTTACCATAACAGCCGTTACAACTAAGGTAGCGTTTACGCATATCGCCACACCTCTGCTGACCGACTATGTGTATATACAGGGCGAACTGACCAACGATACAAATACGATTTTCCTGCCAGGGCAGGCAGCGATGTCCCGTGATAACGAGTTTGTCGGAAACGGCTCGATGGAGCTTGTGACCGCAGGCGAGAAATTCACGATGGGCTTCGGCATCGACTCACAGGTTCATGTCCGCCGTGAACTCGAGGACAAGAAAACCGACATCGGCTGGCGTACCAGAAGCGACAATTCTTTATACCGAATTGCAATCAGCAGCTACCGCTCTACGCCGGTTACATTGCAGCTTTTCGACCGTATTCCATATACTGAAAATCCAGACGTGCGGATTGAACTGCTTAACCCAAGCATTTCCCTGAGCAAAGACGCTGATTATTTGCGAACGGCTCGTAAAAAAGGCATTTTGCGATGGGATTTGAAACTTGCACCGAATACCATTGACGACAGGGCCACCATCGTCACCTACAATGTGGCAATGGAATACCCCCGCGACATGCAGATAAAAAGCGGTAAATAAACATGGTTAAATTGCAGGGGCGGGCTTAAAACCCGCCCTTTTGTTTTACGCCCTTCATTGAGGGGGAAATGGGGGCAGGGATTTTTTTATTGCCATATTTCTTTCCTCGGTCGGCCACGTGGATGAATTGTCGCGCCTAAATCTGTCGTTAGTTTTTAGCGCAGCCGGCTGATTTTAGCAAGCAAATCGCCTCTTCGGCACAGGCGCAGAAAATCAGCGATTATCTTTTTATTTGCCGGCAGATAATACTGCAAAAGAGCGGCCTGGAGTCTTTTTTCTTTTCGCCCGCTTGGAATATAAATTTTATTTCCCTTAGTGTCTGTGCCCGAGACATACATCGCCGTCGCCATCGCCAGCGGAATCGGTATAAAATCCTGCACCTGCCGAGGGCGCCACGACCGCGATATCAAAAAATCCATTAGTGATACCGCATCTTCATCCGTACAGCCCGGATGCGAACTTATAAAATACGGCACAAGGTATTGCTCTTTGCCTGCCCTTTTTGACGCATCCTGAAATCTCGTTTCAAATTCCTCAAATAATTCAAAATGCGGCTTACCCATCAAGTCGAGGACATGCGGACAGAAATGCTCCGGCGCAACCTTCAAATGCCCGCCTACAAAATCCGCTGCCAAAAGGTCTATATATTCTTTGCTCTTAAGTGCAAGGTCATGGCGGATTCCGCTGGCAATATATACATTCACTTTATTTTGTTTTTTCCATCGCAAAAATGCCTCCATCATTTTTATAAGCTCTCTCGCATCGCTTTGCAAATGTTTACAGGCCGATGGAAACAGACAACTTACCCTTGCACAGCCATCCCCCTGTGAGCATTTCATGCCGTACATATTCGCTGTCGGCCCGCCGATATCGCTTATCGTGCCGCGAAACTGCCGATGGGTGCGCAGCCTGTCGGCCTCTGCCAAAAGCGACTCTATCGACCGCGACGAAATCTGCTTTCCCTGGTGGAAATAAATTGAGCAAAACGAACAGCCTCCGAAACATCCGCGATGTGCCGTAATCGAAAACTGTATCGACATTAACGCCGGCACACCCCCCTGCCTGTCATAAACCGGATGCCAGCACCGCGTAAACGGCAGAGCGTAAAGTTTGTCCATCTCCTCTGTCGAGAGCGGCTCGGCAGGCGGCATCACAACTATCGTCCCGCCCTTTTGCTCCTGCACAATCGGTAAACCGCCCGGATGCGCCTCTTTTTGGTACTGAATCTGCGCCGGCATAAACAATTCTTTATCTTTTTCCAACTGCGAAAAACTCGGCAAGCGCACGGCATCCTCCGGCACAGCAACATCTCGCCTTACCACATAAGCCGTACCGGCAATACCAGCCAATTGCTCGATTTTCTGCCAATCGTTTAACCGCTTTGCGATTTCGGTTATCGCCCGCTCGCCCATACCGTGAACAAGTATGTCGGCCTTGGCATCTATCAGTACCGATTGTTTTATCTTGTCCTCGATGTAATCATAATGCACTAACCGCCGCAGACTCGCCTCCAGCCCGCCCAGTATTATCGGTATCCCCTTGTAAGCTTCTCTTATCCTTGCGGCATATACCTGCAACGGCCTGTCAGGCCTGTTACCGAGTTGTCCGCCGGGACTATATACATCTTCCTTACGCCGATTTCCCATCGAGGCATAATCGTTAAGCCGCGAATCAACCGCCACGCTTGTAATGCCCCAGAATAATCTCGGCGCCCCCAGGCTTCTAAACGCATCAACGCTTCGCCAATCCGGCTGCGCCAATATCGCCACTCGATAGCCTAATTTTTCCAGCCATCGTCCGATTAGCGCAACCCCAAACGATGGATGGTCGATGTATGCATCAGCCGTTACAAGTATAACATCGGGCATGTCCCAGCCGCTCTGACGAATTTCTTCTGCGGTTGTCGGCAGAAAAATATCGCACTTATCGACTATTTTGGACTTTGGTGTCTGCATAGAGATATTCTATCACGACAATCGCTTTTTGTTCAATGAATTCGGCTGTGTGTTTGTTCGAAATGATTACCATCGCTTAAGATTCCATAACAACAGCATTAGTTTTCTATGCCGCAAAAGGCTGTTGCTAAAAAAATCTTCTTTTGCCTGAAATTCATCAGCCTATGTATTGTGCATCGCTAAATGCAAGTATAGGCAAAAAGATTATCGGCAGGAAAACAAGACCTATCGCAAAACCTGTCCCTTTGCCGAATTTCTCGGCAAGTCCAAGGCTCGTAATGATCGATATAACTATATTTACAACCGGTATAAACAATAGTATCAGCCACCAGCCCGGCTTGCCCGCCACCGTTAGAAGAATATACAAGTTGTAAAATGGGATAATAATTGCCCAGCCGGGTCGCCCTGCCTTGGTAAAAACTATCCATCCTGAAACCAAACTCAAAATTGACATTCCACCATATATCGGGGTCAATGAACCTGCCATTTGTAAACTCCTTTCAAAAATTGTGTTGGACATGCTCGATGCATTCGCTGATATGAATCAGATACAGTTTGTCATCCTTCATATAGGCTTTGCTTCCTTGATTACCCTGTCCCTGATATACCAGTGCAGGCCTTTTTCGGTTACAACGTCAACCTTACGATGCAGCAGAGTCTGCAAATCCATCAACAATCCGCCAAGGTCAAACAGACTTCGCCCCTGCTCCAGACTGACCAAAAAATCTACATCGCTGTCGGCGCCTGCTTCGCCTCGTGCGACAGACCCGAAAACGCGAATATCAGATGCGCCATATTTGGCTGCAAGAGCAAGTATTTCCTGACGCTGACTGCCGATTATTTCCTGTATTCCCATAGCCAATAACCATTTTTTGACAAGTCAGTGTAAATCCCACATCAGTCCTTGTCAAATGAAATTGATGGTTTTATGTTCTGCCAAAATTTTTGGCTGAGCAACACAAGTCAACACACCCTGTGCTTTTGCCTTTTTTGTTTTTCTTACCCTCTCGTCGTTTCACTGTA
>JAPLMV010000070.1 GCA_026386835.1 Planctomycetota bacterium
CAATACCGCATGCTGCTGGCGGTTTTGGTATTGCTGGCGTAATTAACCAGAAAGTACCGCAGGGCATCGATTGGGTGGTCATACAGGCCATCCTTCAAGGGCAACTCTTTGCCGCTTGTAACATTGTCCGGGTAATGATAACACTGCATCGCCTCAATCAACCGCTGACACTTCGGACTAATCACAAGACTGCTTACCCCATCGCCCGAACGGATTCTTCTGCGGACAAGCTCGATACCTTCCAAAATGGAGCTTCGCCGAAACCGCACCGCTATCCCCACCGCCTTTAATTCCCGCACAACGCTTGTGCCGGTAACATCATTGACGCCCGCCCCCGACGGGTCGCAGAATGTCGCAGCCACCCCCGTCTCCCCGCCGGGCGTTCGGCTCTTTATCTGGGCCGCGTGAATATCAATCGTCGCCCTGCTGCGGATGTACTCATCAATCACACGGACGGTTCCGCCGTCATCGACCTGAATCCACAAACACACAAATGGATTGACAAAACCAAAGTCCAGCGTGCGATAAATAGGTATATTCGGATTATAATCAACCTCTTTTACATGAATGCCGGGGTCAAACTCATCAAAGACCGCTTTTTCACGCGATGGCCTCCTGCAGAGCATCTCCGATTCCCACCCCGCCCTGCTCGAACGCCTCATTGCAGTTATGCAATCGTCGATTTTCAAATAGCCTGCTGCCTCTTTGGCCTTTCCCCGGCAATCGCACCACAAATGACAACTCGAGCAAACCCTGTCCATGCATTTCTCAATCACCTCCCACAAGCACCACTTGAAAACCGGCGTACCCATCTCTGCCGCCGACGATACGCACTTTTGCATCAGCCCGTATGGCCGGTGCATTGTGCTGATTATCTCCATCGCACCAGTCATATTGCCTTTGCTCTGCGTGGTGAATTTTGCCGCTGCAAAAACCTCCTGGGAAAAAAGCTCAACCTCGTCGCATCGCAGTTTGTGGATGTGCTGACCACGAACACTCGTCGCCGACTGCGTAAGAACCTCCACAGCCGAGCCGTTTGCGAATCGGCATTTTTCCTTTCGCATCGGCCCCGCAAGAAATTCCTCGAAATCCCTGTTCACAAAACCAGCAAGGTATTCGTACATCCTGCCTGCCTGTTCCCCTGAGCCCCCGAGAATTCGCACCTGACAGCCGGGCTTGAATATGCAGTCCAGCAGCGTAGCAACAGCCGCCAGTTCCGTCTTGCCGCCGGAGCGATTTGCCCACACAACGCAATCTCCGTTGGCCTTTTGGGGCTGTGAAAAATCAGCACCGAAACTGTGCCAGAGATAATCAAGCGGACTATCGTGCTGCGGGCAGATTTTTTTGTCGGGTACATCGATACCTAAAAAGACTTCCACGTAATTCTTCAGGTCGCTTTTATTTATGGGACGGCTGTGCCGAAGTGCAGCATAAAGCTCCGATGCCTTTTTGACCCCGACTTGGGAAATCGCTGATTTCGCCATTTATTATAACCCCCAATACAATTTGCAATTTTTCGATTCTGGATTGCCAGGTATATGTCACGATGTGCTGAACACTGATTTAATAATTTTTATTTTTTGGAACCACGCGGCAAAAAGTAATGTATAGTTTATTAGAGAAGCTGTGTGTTAAAAGTAGTTGGTTTCGGAGGACGGCGCCAAATTACAGCACACCGCTTGGTCTTAAAAAGGGAAACGAGCCAGGCATAAAGACCAAACCTTAAAGTAGGCTCAGGTTTTCCCTTTTTTTTATGCGCAAAATTCTCCGCCGTATTTTTTGCTCTTTAACTCTCCCCCCAAAATCCAATATCCCGCAATACAAAAATGATTATTCTTATGCCGCTTCCTGCTCCGAAATACGCTCCATTATCGACTTTATCCTTCCTCTGACATCCAATAACGGCTTTAACGAAACATCTTCCACCAGACTATCCTGCAGATTGTAACCGAACGGGTTGTCCAAATCCTTTATAAAGAAAATCATGTAAATCAGAATAAAGCTGACGAACGCCACGAAAAACACGCTTTCATAATACGGGTCTATCTTTATAAACACCAGACCAACAACCAAAATAAAAGTAATCAATTCCGCTATCGCATACCCCGTCCCAAGAAACGATGTCTCCCTTATTGTATGTACCCGGTATATCATCTTCCTCAAAAGATTCTGCTCCTGCTTGAGCCGGGTGATAAAATTCGCCTGCGTCTCGGCCTCCAGTGCAAGAAAATAATCGTTAAACCCCGAAACCTTATCGAGCAGTTTTGTTGTTCTTTCCTTCTTATGAAACCATTCGATAAGCATCCCGCCAAACTCCATCAGGTGCTGCATCATTTCCCTGGCCGCTGCCGACTTCTTGCCCTTGTAAAGTATCATGCATTCATCCGCCATTGTCTCGATACTGCATGCCATATCCCCGGGAATCTTTTCGCTTTCTTTATAATCAACAAGCACACCTGAAATCAAAAAGCCGATTAAAAATATGTTTGCCGACACCACCGCCGTAAACAGCGAGCTAAGTGACAGAAATTCAAACCCGAAATAATGTACCCCGAACTTCAATAAGACGATTATCGCCACATAAGGCAGCACGGTAACAGCCAATGTCCACTTTTGACCGAGATGCAGAATCTTCATTATATTTTTCATTGCTGGTTATACGCCAATATACCTCTTAGGTTCTGTGATTTTAATCTTATCTGCGGTTTTTTTTGAGATTGCCAAATCCCACGCTCATTGCTTTTCTATCTTGTTGATGCGGTCCTGGTGTCTGCCCCCCTCAAATGGTGTTTTGAGCCAGACATCGACTATCTCCATCGCATTCTGTATCGACATCATCCGTTCGCCTATCGAAAGAACGTTTGCATCATTATGCTCCCTGCCCAGTCTGGCCGAACGAACGTCCCATGCCACGATACATCTTATCCCAGGCACCTTATTTGCCGCTATCGCCTCGCCGTTCCCCGTACCGCCTATCACAATTCCACACTTGAACTCCCCCGCCGCAACCGACTGTGCCGCAGGACGAACAAAATCAGGATAATCGCACGGCTCAGGTGAGTATGTGCCGAAATCCATAACCTCGTCCCCTTTTTCGATTAAAAAAGTCTTGATTTGCTCCTTAAAGCTGAAACCCGCATGATCCGACGCTATTGCAATTTTCATAAAAAAACCCTTTCCTTTCGCCGGCCATTATACCCCCTTCCTCACTGCGCTCAATATATTTTCAATCCACTTCTGGCAAACGACTAATACCTCTTATCAACAAGGGCCGCCAGTAATCTTGACGCCGTCTCTGGCGGCAGTTCCTTTTGAACAGCACTCTTATCGTTCTTGCCTGCCCCTAAGGGGCCTGCCGGCTCATCCGCTTTTTTGACGGTCTGTTTCGGAAACTCGATAATATCTATGCACGCCTTCCGGGCCGTCTCCTGACTTTGCGACTCGGTAAGACCGACCAGCTTGGCTGCTGCCAGCGGTGCATACCTCGCAATTATCAGCTCGCCCTGACGATTCAATGCCGCTATCCTCCGATTGAATTCCTCCACAAACCGACGCTCCATCTGCCATTTCACAAAAACTGCCCTGCTGACTTCGTGCTTGTCCAAAATCGCCTGCTCATCAAGCTGACCAATAAATAAATCCTCAATCACCGAAAGCTGCTTTTTGCTTAACCTCTTCCCCTTAGCCACAATAACACCCCTTTTACTCGTTTACTATTTTGGTTTTAAATCGAAAATTAAAAATTGGCAATCGGAAATTATTTCAGGTATTTCTCCGCTATTTTTGTCAGCGCCTCCGAACGCCTCTGCGCCTTTGTCTTTTCCTTTTCCGTACCCTGCGCCTTCGATAACGCCTCTTCAATTATCCGCTGCTGACTTTCGTTTACAAAAAACACAAGCGGTACCGCAAAACACATCCCGCCCGCCTTTACAGGCAAAGCAGGCAGTTTAAGATTTGCCAGCCGTTCAATCTGTTTCCCAGTCAAAGGCAGTAATCTGGAAAGCTCCCGTACCTGCATCTTTTCGTTCAAACGCCTAAGAAGTATAAGTTTCTTGTCCAAAATATCGCTCCCGCAGTGCCGATTCAGCGTCGCAAGTAAAATGTCAACATGTTCATCATCGACATCCCACACCACACACTCAGCCGCAGCGTATCCTAACTTCTTGAGGGCTTCCAGGCGGTGATGACCGTTGATTATCTGAAAATTTTCCCCATGCCGCCGAACTGTCAGCGGCTCATATAAACTCGTCCTCTCAATATTCCGAACTAACTTTGAAAAATTCCCCTTACTCATCCGGTTTGGATTGTCAGGATGAGCAATAAGCCTATCCAGCGATATTGACTGAATCACATTTTTCATTTTCAATCTCCAACTCTTCCCTATCCACTACACGCTAAACGCTGTCCGCTGCACGCTATCCCTTGTCCGCTAAACCAAATGTAATACGTCGGCCTTGCTGTCAGCTTGCTTATCACAAATTCAGTCCGCTCCCAGCCGGGCGAAAGACTCCGCCTTTTGCCGTAACCCTGCAAAAAATTTCTGATTTCAAATTCAATGAAATCCGATTGTTCCCGCCCAAGCCGGTCAAGCTTATATTGAACAAGTTCTGTATCTATAAGCTCCTTTTCCTCAATGCCGACCATGCTCAATGCCTCTGACATCCGCCTGCATTCCGCCGATATCGGCGCTGTATATGCCGTCATCCCAGCCTTTTCAAAAAATGGATTCACCTGACCCATCACCGCCATCGCCTCAATGATGGGTACATTCATCAGCCCTATCGTCTCCCGAACAAGCCGAGCCGCAAGTCCAAGCCCGCGGTATCGCGGCTCAATAACCACCCTGCTGATACAGCGGATATTCCTGTTGATAAGTGCAAGCTGCGCCGCCCTGTCGAAGCCGGCAAATAACCCCCCAGTCGCAACCCCGCGAAGTTCCTGTCCCGGCACAGGCATCTTATACACAATAACCCCCACTCCAGGCCGAATTGCATAAATCGCCGCAAACGGGCCAACCGCACCGTCTCGGTAATGATAATGAGACAACCTTTCATAATCCGAAAGGCCGCCCCGCTCAATCACCAATCGTTTTGTAACGCTGCAAACAACCATCCCCACCCCTATCCCTTCTTCCTATCCGCTACCCGCTATTCTTATAAACTACTTTCGTCGGCCCCGAAAGTTCCTTTCTTATAATCACGTCAGGCTGCAAATCCGCCAGCATATCCTCGTGGCTCGACGCCAGCAGAAATGTCACCTTATACCGCTTCGCGAATTTGTGTATTGTGTACGAAATCGTTGATGCCGTAATCCGGTCGAGATTCGAACAGAACTCATCGGCAATTATGAACTTCTTTTTCGCTCCAAGTGCTATTGCCAGCCGAAACCGGTACTTCTGCCCTTCGCTAAGACAAGATGGGCTGTTGAGAACGCACAGACAATCATTAAGTCCTGCATAACTTAATATCCGCAGCGCCCCGATATAATCCCCCTCGATACAGTCCACAACCGCCCGCTCCGCCTGCCCCCCAGGGGCCTGCCCCTTAGGGGCAGACAGATTTATATCGTCTATATCCACTTTTTGCTCCGGCTCGATAGCCCCCGCAAGCTCTTTTAACAATACACTCTTCCCCGCCCCGCTCGGCCCTGTGATATATACAATGTCCCCATCGTTGATTTCCACCTGACAATTATGGGCAACATTTTTCTGCCTCATTTTGTCTTTGGTCAGCCCGAACATCCGCATCACAGACAAAACTTTATCTGTTGTTTTAACTTCATTGCAGAACTTCCTTGAAACGCAGTAATTCATCTTCATTCACCCCAGTTTCCGACTTTTTCCTCGTGAGTTTTTGTAGGGTGGGGTCTTTACCCCACCTTTTTTCTCTTTACCGTTTCACCGCTCAACCGTTAAACTACGCTATCCTCTATAATAGGGCGAATCTGCGCGTTTGGTACAAAAATTGTAGTTTTGGGATATGCTGCTTTTCAGCTAACTCCTTACCAGGCATGGAATTAAAAAAATCTATAAAATTCCCTTTTTTGCCTTTTGGATACCTGCGCGTTTGGCCGAAACTTCTTGTTTTTTTCTGCCGACGGCCTTATTAATTAAGTTCTCGAACCAGCCACGCTTTAGCTGCCTCGGCCTCGGTGCGATAATGTTGAGAAGGAAACGCAGCTATACCAGACCATAAAATCCTGTAGGGCGTTTGCTAAAACATTCTATGCACCGTAGAATCAACGAACCAGCCTTGAGAGCAGTCCGGGTGCACTTCACGATTGTAGGTAAAAAACAAGCCCTCCGATATACAAGATGGTGGGTTGTTGGTAATTTAATACACTATTTTGCAATGGAGGGCAAAATGCAGGAGTTGTTAAAGGATGAAATTGAACATTTTGCAGGTGATTTCAGCAAGGCTGAAATAGTAACTATGAACTTGCTGATATCCTTGGGCAAAGAATTGTTGTAACGGCTGGTTGGTCGGAGCAATAACGGTTATAAGGGCAGTTCTATAGTCTATAAATGCGGCGGTTCGATGCGCGAAATATTCAAACCCTTCTCGGTTGTATAACGATTATTCGGCGATCATCTTTGGCTTGCGGCTTGTCGGTGCGGATTCCGTGAAGATGACGAGGCGGTAGACCTCGGCGATGACGCAAAATGGAGCAGGACGATACATGATGAACATTTCAGCAAACCGGTATTCATAGTTGACTGGTTTCATGCCTGTGAACATATATGGGGTTGCGGCAAGATATTGACAAAGGCAACCTAACAATGGGCTCATAAATGTCTGGATTGGCTTTGGGATGGTTTCACGTGGAAGATTTTGAATTATCTGAAAAAGCAATGCAGAAGGTATTGGCAGACAAAGCGTGATGCGATAGATTCGCTGCATCGTTATATAATGACCAATGAAGAACGGATGCGATACGATGTGTTCAGGCCGAAGGGCTATGACATTGGTTCTGGAGCGGTAGGGGTGCGTGTAAATATGTGGTTGGTAAACGCCTTAAGCAGTCTGGAATGATATGGACATGTGCTGGGTCATCAGCGACGCTGGCTCTGCGAATAAATTGGCTTAATAAGGAATGGGACGAATTATGGTCAAAAAAGCCCTTAGCCGCCTGAAAAATCCACCTACAAACGTGAAGTGCACACCTATTCCATATCGTAATGAAAAGACACTTGACAGAAATTAATGAACGAATAATAATACCATCGGCCGGTCAAACGGACGCAGGCTCTGCAAAAAACCTCTTGTCGAGGGCAAGGTTAAGAGCTACTCGTGAAAGGCGTTTGTCCTTTTCACGCTGAACCGGTACAGTATGCTATATGTGGAAGTGGTGCTTACTTAATAGCACCTTTATAAAAACATTGAACAATAACGGATAGGCTTTTTTCACAGTTGTCGAAAGGATTGTGTACGACCTATGCAAGGAATCCAGCTTAACACTATTGATTATGTGATTTTGCTTATTTATCTTACCTTTGTTCTTGGAATTGGGTTTTGGCTCAAGCGGTCTACGAAGACCAGTACGGATTTTTTTATGTCCGGACGTTCGATACCGGC
>JAPLMV010000159.1 GCA_026386835.1 Planctomycetota bacterium
AGGCGAACTAATCGGACCTGTCAGGAGCGACGACGGAACCTATGAGGTTGCCCGCCTGGATAACAAAACCGAACAGCAAATTACGCCTTTCGAGAAAGTAAAAGACCAGCTCAGGGCAAAACTCGAAAGAACAGAAAAGAGCAATGCCTTTAAGTCCCTCCTCGATTCGCTCAGGAAAGACGCAGCCGACAAAGTTATAAAATCACCCCGCATAATTGGTGCGGAAAAACCATCCGCCGAAAGGCCGACTATGAAGGAAAAACGGAAATAGAATTACCAATTTCGAAGATTTAGCTTTCAAGAGGTTGTCCTGGTTTCAAGGCGGCCTCTTTTTTTATTATTGAGGTGTTTGTGCCTGCTGCTGACAAACAATTTCATGGACAGGGTCTAAAGCCTGCCTCTGCAAGTCGGCTTGTGGCGGTGAATTGACTGCAACAATGGGGATGCCCAGATTTTGGGCAGCAGCAATGTGATGCTCAATAACAGGTTTATCTGCCACCTGACTTTGAGCATTAATGAACTCGGCTACATTTCTGTAATCTTCTGCGCCATGACAATTCTGTTCATACTCAAAAATTGTTTGGCCGTAGCTCGGCGCCTCTGCAAGCTTGATATTCCTGCGGATAAAATAAGGCAGAATCTGAGCCTGGGCCCACGCACAGGCCGTCCCGCGGGCATTACCAATGAATTGCTCGATGTCGGCCTTGACCTAGTTCGGAAGCGAAGACCTGATGTCAAACATACACAGCAAAATCCATTTCACCTTCAGGTTCGGATTTATCCTTTTATTGACCAACTCCACGGTCTGCAGCAGCTTGCCGAATCCCTGCAACGCAAGAAAATGCGGCTGCAGAGGAATCAAAATCTCATCCGACGCCGCAAGGGCATTCAGCGTCAAAAGTCCAAGCGACGGTGCACAATCGATTATAAGATAATCAAACCTGTCTTTAATCGGCTCGATGGCTTCCCGCAGAATCGTTTCCCTGCCAACCACGCTTACAAGTTCGCTCTCCGCACCGACCAGATTTATATTTGCGGGAAGAACCCACAGATTAGGACGAACAAGCAAAATCGCATCTTCAAATTTAGCCGACCCCGTAAGAACCTTATAAGAGCCGTATGAGCCGGACTCTATCGTTTCAGGATCCATCCCAAGATGTATCGTAAGATGCGACTGCGGATCAAGGTCGGCAACGGCCACCCTTTGCCCCATTGACGCAAGTGCAGCGGCGATATTAACCACTGTCGTGGTTTTTCCCACTCCGCCCTTCTGATTTAACACCGCTATTGTTCGCATACTAATATCTCTACTCACAAAACCGCAGATACAAGCTTCTTTAATACGGCATCGAGCACGCCGTTAACAAACCCAGGCGATTTATCGGTGCTGAATTTTTTAGCAAGCTCTATGGCTTCATTTATCACAACCTTGTGCGGAATATCAGGACAGAATTTCAACTGGTAGACCGACAGCCGCAAAATGCTTTTGTCAACGAGACAAAGCCGGGACAAACCCCACTTTATCGTTGAAGAAACTATCAATTCATCACACTGCGCCAGATTTTCCCACGTCCCTTTTGTCCAGTCCCATGCGAGCTTGCGAACAAGCTCGTCAGTGTCGTTTTCCACAAAAAAATCTCTCATCCGATTTAGCGACTCGGAACCCTGCACCTCAAGTTGGTACAGTCCCTGAACGGTAAGTTCTCTGGCCTTTGTTCTTTTGTCCACACCAGCCTCAAGTTTCGTGTCTTGTCGTTCGTATTTCGATTCACGAGATACGATTCACAAGTTTAAATCTGTTCCATTACGTTGACTATTTCAATAGCGGTCAACGCCGCATCAGCGCCGGCATTGCCACGCTTTGAGCCGGCCCTGTCGACCACCTCTTCGAGGCTTTCGCAAGTCAATACGCCGAATATCGCAGGCACCGCACAATCGTAATTGATTTGCCCGATGCCCCGAACCACCTGCTGACAAACATAATCATAGTGACCGGTTTGCCCGCGTATCACCGCACCTAAGCAAAGAACAGCCGCATATTTCCCGCTCTGAGCCAGCTTCTTCGCCGCCGCCGTAATCTCACATGCGCCAGGCACCCAAACCACAAATATCCGCTCATCGTTGACACCGTGACGCTGCAGACAATCTACAGCACCGCCAAGCAGTTTACTGGTGATAAATTCATTAAACCTGCTGACAACAATCGCGTATTTACCTTTGCCAGCTATTAACTGTCCTTTTATCTCTTTAATCATACTTTTATTTCTCCAAAAATGACCGCCGTTTCAGGCACATTATAAGACTATTAGCACCTGCTTTCCAGAAAAACCTTTGCCGATAGATAGCTATAACTCCCATGCTAATTAGTTTTTTCTATCTAACTTGCGCAATTATAAGAAGTTAAAACAAAAATTGCCAGTAAAATTTTCGCCGACGGTAAAAAGCTCCAAAGCAGGGAAAAATCGGCTAACCCGGCGTTCTTTACTGTCGATATGTCTTTGACTGGCGTATTAATCCGCCGGGTAACTACAAAAAGGTGATAATATGACATTCGAAGATACAACTTTTGGCTCTTACGACAAAGCCGAACGCAGGGCTCGAAAGGCACATGAGCTTTACGAGAATGGAAATGTATCGCAGGCACTGCTCGTCCTTGAAGAAGCGATACAGATTAACCCATCCAACGGCGCCTGGCATTTCAATAAGGCTCTTGGCCTGGATACCATTAACCGATTTGAAGAGGCAATAGCCGAATACGAAATCGCACTTCAGTTGGCCACTGATGATTTGGAGATATTAAATTCCCTCGCTGTCGATTACACCCGCACTGGCCAGTACGACCGTGCCGTCGAGACCTTCGAATATATCCAGGAACTTGATTCCACTTTCGAGCCGGGCTACTGCAACCGAATAATCACATATACCGAAATGGACCAGCACGATTTGGCTGAGCAGATGTTTTATCTCGCACAGCAGCTAAACCCGAATTGTGCCCTGTGCTACTATAATATCGGCAACAATCTCTTTGTCAGAGGCCTGTATAAAAAAGCCGTTCACTGCTGGCAAAAAACAGTCCAGCTCGAACCCACACACCCGCAGATTAACTACCGAATCGCACAGGCATACTGGTCCGACGGCGACTCCGCAAAAGCACACGAATATTTCCTCGCGGAGCTTCGAACCAATCCCGGTGACATTGATGTCATTCTCGACTTTGGTTTGTTCCTGCTCCAGACAGGCAACCTTGAATCGGCAAAGGAAAAATTCAATCGGATACTCGAACTTGACACCAGCTTTGCACCGGCCTTGTTCTATCTCGGCGAAATCGCATTTAACAATAACGATTATGAAAAGGCCGCAGAACTTTTCAGGCAGGCACTGCAAAAAGACGGCTCGCTCACAGGACCGCACTATCGGCTGGCACAGTGCGAGCTGGTGAAAGGAAATAACGAAAATGCAAAAAATCATCTCCTTTTTGAATTGGAACTGGCTCCGGAGGATGGGGCTCCTTTAGTCTCTATGGGTTCGATGTTTCTGACCATCGGCGAACTTGATTTGGCGACCGATTGTCTCGTAAAGGCTGCTACCTTGGATTGCGGCCCAAAATCAGCCCCTGCCGCCTCAAACGACTCCTTGGCCGCAGAGGATAACAATGACCAGCAGCTGCCTTCCATTACAGCCGATGCCTATTATTATCTCGGTCTTGTCTGTATTGCAAAGGATCGGCTTGAAGATGCTGCCGAATTTTTCAGCCACGCACTTGATATCAAACCCCAGCACATCCTGGCACTGCGAGATTCCGCCGCTGTATACCTGGCCATGGGAAAAATAAACGATGCCGCCCAGCGAATTAAAAAAGTAACAGACCTGGCTGGCAAAGACCAGCAGATTAAATCCCTTGACAGAAAAATTCGATTATCTCAGTCAATGGAACAAGTCACTGATTTTCTCTGCCGCTTTATCCCAAGACGATAACACTTCACACCTTTCTACTTTTCTCGCCTGCTGCTAAATCGCTGCAAAAAACAATTAAAATCGAAGAAAAGAATGGTTGCTGGTCAGTGGCTTTTGTACTACAATCCTTCCATCCGGTAGGATGGGGTCTTTCCCCAACCGTTTTTCTAAAGAAATAATCTAATTTTAAGGAGTTTCACAATGGAATATATAGTTGAATCCGTGATTGGGGGTAAATTTCGTCGTGCTGCAATACTTGTCGTATTTGTCATCATATTGCTGCTGGCGGCAATTTTGATAACCGTAACCAATATCGGCGGCAATGAGGTCGGAATTGTCGAAAAGAAATTCGGGGGCGGCTCGCTGGCACAGGGACGTATTATTTCTGTCAAGGGTGAAAACGGTATTCAGGCACAGGTCCTCGCTCCGGGCTGGCACTTTTTCTATTGGCCGTGGCAGTACACCATTACAAAGATTCAGGTTGTCGAAATAAAGGATGGGAAAGTAGGGCTCGTGCAGGCGGCCGACGGACGTTCTCTTCCAGTTGATACGATTTATGCTCCGGAGTGGGACCAGCCGGACAAGATGCTCAACGCGGAGTATTTTCTTGGCGAGGGTATGGGGTACAAAGGCCCGCAGCTTACAGTGCTAAAACCAGGAAAGTATCGGCTTAATCCGCGACTGTTCACCGTTACCGATGCGCCGGTAACAAACGTCAGGGTCGGTACCGTGGCTGTCATTAAAAGCAACGTCGGAGAACAGACTCAAACAAAAGACCGTCTTGTGGAAGTCGGTCAAAGAGGAATCTGGAAAAAACCGCTTGGAGAGGGGCAATATTATCTGCATACCACGGCGTATGAGGCTACAATAATCGATACACGTCAGGCAACGATAAGCTATACGCCTGAGAAGGATAAGCCGGGAGTAGCCGAGGCGATAAGTCCGATGACCGTTCGCAGCATCGACGGTTTTACCTTCCCTGTTGATATTCGCGTAACGTATCAGATAGACCGTGACAATGCGCCGCTCGTGGTGGCCACGGTCGGAGATGATGCGATGGTGCTTGCAAAGCTCGTAACGCCGTCGGTGAGGGCGATTTTCAGAAATAACGCAGAAAAGGTAAAAGCCCTTGATTATGTTCAGCAGCGCTCACAGCAGGAGCAGCAAAGTAATACGCTTTTGAAAGAAGAACTGAACAAGTACGGCGTAACACTCCTGGCGGTGCGAATCGGAGATGTGGGCAATGAACTGACCCTCGGGACATTGTTAAAAACGCAGACCGACCGTGAAATAGCGCTTCAGGAACAAAAGACCTTTGAAGAGCAGCAGCGAGCGGCGGAGAAACAAAAGGCGCTGACAAAGACTACGCAGGAGGCCGAAGAGGAAAAACGCCTCGCCACCGCAGCGTATGGTGTAAAGGTCGCCGAAGAAGAAAAGAGGAAGGTAATTATCGAGGCACAGGCCGAAGCCGAGAAGACCAAACTCATCGCAGATGCAAAGTCGCAGGCTTATAAACTCCTCTCTGACAGCATCGGCCAGAATAATACGGCGCTGATTGAGATTATGAAGCTGGTAGCCGAGAATAATATCAAAGTTACACCAGAAGTAATGGTCAGCGGTTCATCCGGCATCAATGACGCTCTGATGGGAACGATGCTCAAGGGAATGTTAGACAAAGAGGCGGCTGTGATCAAGAAATAGCCATTCTGGCTATTTTCTGTCCGCTATCTGTCACAACCCGATTCACCTGCTCCGCAAGTGACATGTTTAGCCCCACGACTACGCCCGTGGGGTTCATAAAAACTGTCTTACTCAATTTCCGCTCTCGGTGTCTATAAAACACTCTTTCTCTGCGATGGGGACGGCAACAGGGGGACAGTTACCTATTATTACTTGCCAATCAGCCACTCACTTGCCAACTGGGCAATTTCCTGCCAATTGACCACGCCATCACCATAACCTAAAGGCATAAAGTCGGCTGGATCGCCGCCAGGAACCGTTGCCTTCCATTTCGCAGCAATCATAGCAAAATCCTTAAAGTCAACAGCACCATCGCCGTTGAGATCTGACATTAAAAGGTGTTCGTAGAAAATGACCTGCGATTCCACCCAGTGTCGGGCGGTGTTGCCGGAATCGGGGGTATAGTTGTAGTAGGCGTCCGCGACATAGCCAAAGGTTGAGGATTGTCCAGGGGTAATATAAGGTGAAATGTCTATATCCCAAGGCCAGACCCGGTCGCCCGGCGCCCAGCCAGCACGACTGTATTGCCAGGTGCCGCTCTGCGGGCGACAGGGATTGAGATAGCAATCATTGCGCCAAAGGACATTGTAAAATGTTTGGCTGTTAACCTTGGCTGTCCGGCCCCGAACGAGGAATTCGGCGGCATTTTCACTGTTGGGGCTTTGCCCGTGGCCGGTGACCATAAAACGCAACTTTGCTTTGTCGGCGTTATTCGGGACAGAAACGTTCATATTGGTGAAGAAACTCGACATTGTTGGGTCAGCGAGCGTACCATAGGTCGCCGTGCCTACCCAAAGATTGCGAAGCCCAACCACCCGATAGAGAGGCCTCCCCTCATAAAAATCAATGTCCGTGGTAATCCAATAGCCAACAGGGGGACTATCGCTGCCAGACCAGGTCTCGAGCCATATTCCCATCTGCCGGCTTCCGCGAAACAGGCTCTGATAGTCGGTCACATCGACCCACCAGGTTCCAGCTTTCGAATACGGCGTTATAAACCGGGCGATTTCATAGCGGCGATTCTGATTGTTGGCGTCCCACAGATAGATGCCCATCATACGGTCCCACGGGTCCCAGCCGCCGGTCGGCTGTTCGACTTTCAATCGCAAAATCACCCGCTCATAGACGGTATCGTTGGGCAGAAAACTGTATGTATGCACGACATTTTGATGATTAATGTTCATCAGTTGCTGGTCAAACGTTCGGATTGTCAGTGGCGGCGGCGGAGCCTGTGTCGGTAATTCATAGGCGACCGATATGTTGTCGATTAGAAGGGTGGTCGAGAGACCGCCGGTTCGTGCGCCAAACGCAACCCGGCTGTTGTAAGGGGTCATACCTGCCAGAAAATACTTGTCGTAAATAACATTGCCTGCGATGGACACCGTTATTTCGGCCCCGCCGGCTACAAAGTCCACGACGACGCGAACACGGTTAAAGGTGCCAGTCCGGTAGTCAAAACTGCTCCACTTATTAGCGCGTTCGACGCCAGCCCAGTGCAGGGAGATTTCACGAGACCCCAACCCTTGATAATCATCGGGGCAATAAATGTCAAATCCGACCGCAAAAGACGCCCCCAGCGAAGGCTCTTCACCGATTGACGGGCCGGCGCCGCTGACGCCGTAACTCGCAGTATTCAGCAAAGCAAAACCAAGACCATCAGCTCCCTGAACAATATTTAAATCCCACTCGGCCACAATGCGGCTGTAAAGCCCGGTATCGGTCTGGTCGAACGCTATCACATTATTTTGGCTGGTGGTATTGACCATTCGCAAAGCACCACTGACTATCCCAGCTGCAGGCGTCCCGCCATACTGGGTCAGCGTATAAGGCGTCTGGCCGGTACCGCCCTGAAAATTCTGAATCGTCGCGGCATAAACGCCAGAGGAAAGAATCAAAACAGCCCAAAGATAGCCGTTTTTTGGCATACAGACAACCCTCACTCTAAACCCGTATATTTTCATCTAAGACACTCCACTATTTTACTCTATTTATCGGTCTGTGTCAAGCTCGTTTCTCGCCTTTCTCTGGAATGGGAATGGAATATCGTGTCATCCGCTATTTTTCTACTGTTCACTTTCTCTCCTGTTCTACTGATCCTCTTCCCCTGCACCTGTTTTTTTACAGTACCTTCATCAATTTCCTTGGAGAATTAAAGGTGTCCGGTATGTTATGTAGAAAATCGCTTTGGCAAATAGGATAATTCCTATGTTATGGGTTAATACTTTAAGCATCATTTCACGGCACTTGCCCTTTTACCGCAGGTTCGCACTGTACTACTCTGGCACGGCGTATGCCGGCTCAGCGCGTTTGGGTCTTTGATGATATTTCCTTCCCATCTAAATGCTGCTTTGTACGATGCATCCTTAAGCATTTTCTGACTCTTTACATCCCGCATCATAACACGTACTTCATCCACCTCTGCCGGGCTCTCATAAAAAAAATAGCCCTCTGCCGCTCCGCTTTGCGCATCTGCCCTGGCACGAGGAATCAAATGATGGGCACTATAACCTTTCGCCAATGCCCCCTTGAAATACGGCCTTGCCCAAATCATAACATTTTCAGCAGAAGCAATTTCATATCCGATTTCAACCGTAACCTTTTGCCCCGCCTTAAGCACAGCAGGACTGGCAGGCTTAGTAGACAAAA
>JAPLMV010000090.1 GCA_026386835.1 Planctomycetota bacterium
GCATTTGAAAATCGCGGCCGAATTGAATATGCCGATTATAGTGCATTCCCGCCAGGCATTCGATGAAACGCTGGATGTGCTGGCCCAGTTCGGCAGAGATGTTAAAAGAATAGTCTTTCATTGTTTCAATTACTCCCCCGAACAGGCCAAAATGATTCTCGATAAAGGTTTTTATATTTCTTTTACCGGCGTAGTTACCTTCAAAAATGCCGAATCCGCCCGTCAGAGTGCCAAAGTCGTGCCGCTCGATAGACTGATGATTGAGACTGATTGTCCCTATATGTCCCCTGAGCCGATGCGCAAACAAAAAGTAAATGAGCCGGCGCTGATGGTGCACACCGCAAAATTCCTCGCCGACTTAAAAGAAATGAGCTTGCCTGATTTTGCAAACGCTGTTACTGCGACCAGTCGGGCTTTTTTCGACCTGCCCGAAAAATAAGCAGTATCATCCAATCTGGTTTTGGACTTGTGATTTGATTATCTGCATTGCGTTCTCGATGGGGCCTGGCAGATGTAAACCGGCTGCCATTGTGTGGCCTCCGCCGCCATACTTTTGCGCAATCTGGCGGACATCGGCAGAGCCCCTGCTGCGTAATGAACATTTAATCCTGCCATCTTTCAATTCTACAAATAAGGCGGCCACTTCAACGCTGTTTATCCGCTGGCATTCATCGATTAAATTCTCAGTGTCCATGTATGAGGCGCCGGTTCGTTCGAAATCGGCCTGACGCAAATATTGTGTTGCGAAACGTCCGTCAAAATGCAATTCTATTGTTCCTGACATTGTAACCATCAATTTAAAACGCTGCGGCGAAAAACTCTGATACAACTGATGGTAAATCTGATTGGGAACGGCGCCGCAGTCAATCAAATCGGCGGCACCTTTGTGCGTTCTGCCGTCGACATTACAGAAGTGGAACCAGCCGGTATCGGTCGCTATTGCAACAAACAGCGACTGGGCAATCGCAGGGGTTATTTTCCAGCCGGCATATCTGAAGAAATCGAGAACAATCAGACCATTAGCAGCGGCAGAGGCGTCTATTAACTCAATATCACCCAAGTTGTCAGAGGTTACATGGTGGTCAATGACCAATATGGGTTTATTATTTTGTTTGAGGTACTCATCGAAAGTGTCAAGCTGATTGTGACTATTGGTATCGACAATCAAAATCAGGTCGGGGTTGAAAAACTGACCCTGTTTTAATTGTTCGATTGTAACATCCCTGCCCAAAATAGCAGGCCGCTGAGCAAATAAAAATGCGTACCAGTCCGGCAAATCCGTCAGTAATAACGGTTTTACATTTTTACCGATAGCGGCTAACGTTTCGGACATCGCCGCCACGCATCCGCACGCATCGCCATCGGGCTTGGTGTGCGTCGTTATCAGAATATTCTTCGACTTTTTTATTAAATCAACTGCCTTTTGAAAATCGTTCGAATTTATCATCTTTACCTTTCGCAATTCCAACCTTCAGAGCCCAAGCGTTAGCACAGGGTAATAGGTATTTTTCCCTCACTTACGTGATGGTCTCTGTAGCCAAAATCTTTTCTGCGGTTTTGCAGTATTGCTACCCTGAACCGACAAGGTTCACAGCTTTTTGAAACAAATCATTAATTCCGAGAACTGCAGCCCATCTGTTGAGATATTCAAAGTCCAAATTTTTCTTTTGAACCGCCAGAATCTCAAGAACATCCTGCCACTGGCGCTGCGAAGTTTGTCCGCCGTCTCGATACCATAGCAGCTTTAATAGAACGATGTCTTCCGGCGAAACCACAGCGAAATTTTTACCAATGGAGTCTGAAAACCATAACAATTTTCGCCGTAAAATCAGTTGTTGCTCAAATGCCGTGTCCTTACGAACAAAAATATCAATCTTGAAAGCTGACTCGAGATGAATCACGTTGAAGCTGCCTCGTTGTATTAAAGCGGCATTCATTGCCTCTCTGCTGATGTAATAGCGGTGCCTGAGCAATTGGTAAAGCTGGTCTGCCTGATTTTCAAACGGTTCAACTGTGATGTCCGCATCCTGTGTAAATCGTACGACCCCATAAATGGAACTTGCCATCGACCCTCCTATGGCATATAAAATTCCCAATTGCTCCAATATATCGGTGAAATTTTTTAAAACTTCCATATCGCCGGTTTCATTCATCGCTTAATGCCCCATAAACATCTTTGAAAAGTTTTTCTCCCAGATGTCCCTTTGCCCAAAGCTGCCATACTTCTGTTTCACTGGCATTTGGGTGCAACCGTTTTATCCCCGCCATCGCCAACATTTTGCCGGTTCGGCAGGCATCAAAAATCAGATCGCCCTTGACAGTTGTTGGCATCATCCGATACCTGTCAATTAAAACTTTTCTGGCTTCCGGACTTGTATCTTTCTCGTACATATCAGCAATTATATAACGTGTTACAGATGATTCATATATCAATTTCCATCTTTCTACACCTTGCAGTCCCTTGGCAATACCTGCATTGCTTGTTTGCAATCTATGCCAATTTGTTCGATGAGGGTTTCTTTGCTCACAAATCTCTTTTGATCCCTTATTCTTTCAATAAAATCCATCGCCAGCCATTTGCCGGCCAAATCGCCCACATTTTCGATAAGTAAATGTGCCTCAATAAGCATCGGATAATCGTCTCCAAATGTCTCGGCTTTGCCGACACTATAAGCGGCGGGAATCCTCTGGTTTGCTCTGAATAGAACATCCTCCGTATCGGCTGTTCCCACAAAGCCGGCATAGACGCCTGCACCTGGTACAACCTGATTGGGACGTTCCATGTTCAGGGTTGGAAAGCCCAAACACTTGCCTACCCCCCTGCCGCTGATAATTTTTCCGATAAGACGATAAGGCCTGCCAAGTTCGATTGCTGCATCGGCGACCCTGCCCTGTGCGAGCATCATTCGAATCATCGTGCTGGAAACCTCAACGGTCGTTCCATCCCCAACTTTAGCTACGGCTGAGGCAACGACAATAACGTCAAAGCCCTTTTCTTTGCCGAGGTCTTTGAGGGTATTTATATTTCCGCCTCGTCCTTGGCCGAAGTTGAAATCATCGCCCTCTACTAATACGGACGGCTTGATATTTTGAACAACGAATCGGTCCACAAAATCATTCGGCGAAAGTGCCAGCAGTTCAATGGTGCTTGGCAGCAGGATAAGATAATCAACGCCCATTTGTGAAAGGAGATATTCCTTCAATTTTAACGGTGTTAAAATGCCGGGGGCTTTTGCGGGATTCAAAACTGCCAGCGGATGCGGCTCAAAGGTTACAACCGCAAATGCGGTTTTCTTTTGGCGTGCGATTTGGCCTGCGGTTTTCAGAATTTTCTGATGGCCGATATGCACGCCGTCAAAATTACCTATAGTCAGCACGCATCTTTTTTGTATTTTTCCAATACCGCTTATGTTGTCGATGATTTTCACAGTTTATTCGCTATCAATTATTGCTTTGGCGATATCATTTATTGCGTCACGAGTTTTGTCATTGGCTTTATTTGTGAGAATTGAAAATATGTAATCCCCTTTAGCCGCATTTGCCACGCCGGAAAATGATTTCACGCCTGCGATGTAGCCGGTCTTGCCGAGGATTTTGCCTTTATATTTTGCCTCTTTGAAATACTTACCGATGGTTCCATCCTCGCCGGCTACTGCAAGTGAACTTTTATAAAGCTCCCAGTCTTTGCCCCTGTAAACGTCAAGCAGCACCTTGGTGATAACATTTGCGCTCAAACGATTTTCCCTGCTAAGGCCGCTGCCGTCGTCAATATTGAATTCCTGCTTATCAATTCCCAACTCCGTCAGATATTTGGATATCATTTCTCGCCCCCCTGCCCAACTGCCGTTTTTCTTATACTCCGCAGCATTTGCAGCAATAGTCTTTACCAAACATTCAGCCGCCAGGCTCAGGCTATTCTTATTGCACCTGTCGAGGCAATCCTTCAAGAGCGTACTGTATTCAACGATTAACTGAAAATTGCAATTTGGGTCCATCGTTTTTTCCATCAGCTTACCTTCGATATTGATCCCGCCTCTTGTCAGGCTTTCAGCCACCAGACGCCCAAAAAGTGCTGCAGGTCTTTCTATCGCCACGTTAATTGGCCCGACCCGCTTCTTACAGCTTCCCTTTACGATGAATTTGC
>JAPLMV010000048.1 GCA_026386835.1 Planctomycetota bacterium
CGATAAGTTCGGCGTTACCGTCTTCTATACCGCTCCAACGGCCATTCGCGCCTTGATGAGGCTGGGCGAGGAGTGGCCTGCAAAATACAAACTCGACAAGCTGAGAATCCTTGGCACCGTAGGTGAGCCGATTAACCCGGAGGCATGGATTTGGTATTACGAAAAAATCGGTCACAGCAGATGTCCGATAGTCGACACGTGGTGGCAGACCGAGACCGGTGGATTTATGATTACCCCGCTGCCGGGCGCAAATGCGATAAAGCCAGGAAGTGCCTCCAAGCCTTTCTTCGGTGTTGACCCTGTTGTCCTTCACGACGACGGAACCAGGTGCGGCGTGAACGAAGGCGGGAAGCTTTGCATACGCAAGCCGTGGCCTGGAATGATGAGGACGATGTGGAATGCCCACGACAGGTTTGTCGATACGTACTTCATGATGTTCACGGATGTTTACTTTACCGGCGACGGCTGCCGCGTCGATAATGACGGCGATTACTGGCTCATGGGCAGAATAGACGACGTGGTCAATGTGTCAGGCCACCGTATCGGAACAGCCGAAGTCGAAAGCGCCCTCGTCAGCCACCCCAAGGTTGCAGAAGCCGCTGTTACGCCGATGCCTCACGAGATAAAGGGACAGGCGCTGTACGCATTCGTAACACTTAAGGAAGGGATTCACGAAAGTGAGGAACTCAAAAAAGAGCTCATTACACACGTCAGAAAGGAAATCGGCGCAATCGCCGCTCCGGATGTTATTCAGTTTGCACCAGCTCTTCCCAAAACACGTTCCGGTAAGATTATGCGACGCATTTTGCGAAAAATCGCCGAGAACGACATCAACAACCTCGGCGACATTACAACCCTTGCCGACCCCCATGTGGTTGAGACACTCGTAAAAGGCCGTGCAAAATAACTTAAATTGATTCGAATGTTATAAGCCGGGTGCGCGCCAAACGTGCATCCGGCATATTTAATAAATGGAGTGATTATGGCACAGGAAATTAATTTGCAGCAGGGAACGATTGAAAATCACGGCTGGCGAGTTACGTTTGCAGGAATGGGTATTAACCTTGCTTTGGGTATTCTTTACTCCTGGAGTGTTATAAGTAAAGGCGTGCCTGCCGAGTGGAACTGGAGCGAGAGTGATAAATCGTGGCCCTATGCGATTGCATGCCTGGTGTTCTCCATAATTATGGTTCCCGCGGGGAGAATGCAGGACAAAATCGGACCTCGAATCGTGGCCAGCATTGGCGGCCTGCTGGTCGGAATAGGCCTTATAATCGCCAGCCAAGCCACGTCGCCTCTGGGTTATATGCTTGGCTTCGGTGTCCTCGGAGGTGCTGGCATCGGTTTTGGATACGCCTCGGCGACACCACCGGCAGTCAAGTGGTTCGCCGCTGCAAAGACCGGTCTTATCGCAGGTATAGTAGTGGCCGGCTTCGGACTGGCAAGCGTCTATGCTGCTCCTCTGACAACTTGGTTGATAAGCATGTGGAGTCTTGGGACTGCTGTGATGATTTTGGGCATTGCATTTCTGATAGTTGTTATCGCACTTGCACAACTGCTTAAAACGCCGCCGAAAGGTTATGTCCCCGCCGGCTCAAAACCCGCGGCTTCGACTGCTGTCGGCAGCAAAAAAGAGGATTTCCTGCCCAAAGAAATACTTGGAACGGTACAATTTTACATGCTTTGGTTTATGTATGCCTGTGGCGCAGGTGCCGGCTTGATGATTATCAGCAAACTTGCTGCAATCGCCGACAAACAGGTGGGAATAAAACTTGGGTTTATTCTTGTCGCCGTACTTGCCCTCGGAAATGGCGCAGGCCGGATAATCGCCGGAACGCTCAGCGATAAGATCGGACGAAAAGCCACGATGTTTATCTGCTTTGTTATGCAGGCGATTCTGATTTTACTGCTTTCACAGGCAACCAGCACAAATACACTTGGAAATAAATTTATCATGGCGGCTATCTCTGCCCTGATAGGAGCAAACTACGGGGCAAACCTGTCGCTGTTCCCCTCGGTTACCAAAGACTATTACGGTTTGAAGAACTTCGGAATGAACTATGGTCTTGTTTTTACCGCATGGGGTGTCGGCGGCTTCATGCTCGCATTCCTCGCCGGTAAAATGTACGACAAATACCATACATTTGACATCGCCTATTTCGGTGCCTCGATTCTGCTTGTTTTAGCGGCGGTAATGACGCCGTTTGTCAAATCGCCGCACCATCTGATAAAAGAGGAAAAAGCGTAAGAAACAATGGCTCACGAAGGATTTTGGTCACAGCTTGTCGCTCTTGACGGGGCAAAAATCGCCCAAAATGCAAAGTGTCAATACGATAGCAGCCGGAACCGTTATATCCTCACCATGCTCAATGCCGAATATGCGGTTAATGTCGCATCCAAAGAAGTTATAGCCGTCAAATCCTCCGCCCCTGCCCAATTTCTTGAACAGCTTGTCATACTTGTATATCTGATAAACGCCAAAGACCTGCCGCAGGCGGGCGAACTTGTAAAAGCTGAAACCTTCCCTTCAGGCGAGTTTTTCTTCAAGGGTATCCATAGTCTGCCTACCGCCAAACTTGAAAAGGCATTCGGTGAAAATCCGCAGTTGTTGTACCAGGCGGCACATTCCCTCGTCACAAAAAAATGCGAATTCGGCGATGCTTCAATTGAATTGTATCTATTGCCGACTGTTTCCATGACGATAGTCCTCTGGAAAGGCGATGATGAATTTCCAGCCAGGGCTTCTATCCTTTTTGACAAAACCGCCGGCTCACAAATGCCGCTTGATGCGCTCCAGGCCGTTGTTAAACTTGCCGTTGACGCACTGGTAAAAAACTTTTCGTAGGATGGGGGTCTTTTATGGTGAGCGAGGTCGAACCATTACCACGCCATTTCCTTATGGTAAAAACAATTTCATAGTATATAATATCCGCTGTCAGGTATGGGCAAAACTGTCGGGAAAAATTAAAATCTGATGGGACTACTTACAAATATAGCACTGGCTTTTATACCGTTATTTGTGGCGGTGGATGCAATCGGGATTGCGCCGATTTTCGTTTCACTTACGGTACATCTCGAACAAAAGGATAAAAACAAGATTATCCTGCAGTCGATGCTGACGGCTATATGCCTTGCGATTGGTTTTATATTTTTAGGCAAGGCGGTCTTTAAGCTTATGGGCATCACCATAGGCGATTTTATGGTAGCAGGCGGCTCGATACTTTTCTGCATAGCGATTATAGATATTCTCAGCCAGACAAAACAACGGCATATACCAGCCGATGAACTCGGGGCGGTCCCGCTTGGAACGCCTTTAATTGTGGGGCCGGCGGTTCTAACAACGTCGATGCTGATAGTATCGCAGTACGGACTTGGGGCGACCATAATATCGGTAATTGTGAATATTTTACTGGCGGGGCTGATTTTGAAGTTGTCGTCTTTTCTAATAAAAGCGATGGGCGAATCCGGCTCCAAGGCACTCTCGAAAATAATGAGTCTTTTGCTGGCCTCGATTGCGGTGATGCTGATACGCAAGGGAGTCTCGCAGCTTATCGGACAAATGTAAGGGGCGCG
The DNA here is from genome assembly GCA_026386835.1 of Planctomycetota bacterium. Taxonomy (GTDB): domain Bacteria; phylum Planctomycetota; class Phycisphaerae; order Sedimentisphaerales; family Anaerobacaceae; genus JAPLMV01. Next base: position 3,574 of record JAPLMV010000048.1, read on the forward strand.
GTGAGGTTATGGCAGGGATAGATACATACAGGCCGATATGGGATTTCAGGAATTGCGTCATAATAGTTGCGCATCCGGGTGACGAGACGCTTTGGGCAGGCGGGACGATGCTGCTGCATCCAGACAGCAACTGGACGGTGGTAACTGTTTGCAGAGCAAAAGACCAGGACAATGCCCTGAAATTTTCAAAGGCGATGGAAGCCTTCGGCGCAAAAGGCGAAATAGGTCCGGTCGAGAAAAGTAACGACATGTCACCTCTGAGCGAACGCGAGATTCAGAACACAATAGCACCGCTGCTGCCGATGGAAAAATTTGACCTTGTGATTACGCACAGCATCTGGGGAGAATACACGCGTAATCTAAGGCATGAAGAAATCGGCAAGGCGGTTCTCACTCTCAGGGACGTCGGTAGATTATCGGCGATCGAAATCAGGTCATTTGCTTATGAGGACGGCGGGGGAAAATATCCGCCGCGGTATTCAAAGGACGCCGACATAATCACAAACCTGACCGATGACATCTGGCAGAAAAAGTACGAAATCCTCACCAAAATATACGGCTTTGCCACTGAGAGTTTTGAGGCCAAAACAGCACCTCGAAAAGAGGCCTTTTGGTCCTTTAGACTTCAGCGGCAGGTTCAAAAAACACCTGATAAAAAAGAAGAGACAAAACTCTTCAAGAGACCCAGTTTGCTGGAAGAAAAATTACGTGCAGTTGCTCCGCAAGTCAAAAGGCCAAGCTTACTGGAAGAAAAGTTACAGCGGGACAAAAAAAAATCCTGACCAATCCTGTCACGAATAAGTCTCACCGCCACCTGCAGCAGTTTCATCTTTATTTAATGATTATATGTTTGCAAAAGCCTTATCCAGCAATTCTTTTTTCGGCGGAGCAGTGAACATACTCACCACCGGCACCACGATAAACGGCACGATCATGCCGATGCTCGCCGATACCGGCGGGGTCATACCGCCTAACGCTTTGTATATATTGGCTACCGACGCCGCTTGATTACCGACCTGATAATACAAAACTATCGACACAACCAGCCCGCTGACCATACCGGCGACCACACCCGAATGGGTAGCCCGCTTCCAGTACAGGCCGTAGAAGAACGGCGCCATAAACGCACCAGCCACAGCACCCCACGAGAGGCTCATCAACTCAACGATGAATGCGAACTTATACTTTGCAATAACGTATGAAAACGCAATAAACAAGCCGCTCAGGAACCGCATCATAAGAAGCGATTTTTCCTTAGAAATATCAGGCTCAACGTGCCCTTTGTACAGGTCTATCGCGATGGACGACGCAGATACCAGTACCAGCGACGACAGCGTAGACATCGAGGCCGAAAGAATCAGCAGCAGTATCACCGCCATCAGTCCGCTCGGAAGATGTTGAATCAAAAGCATAGGAATCACTTTGCCGTAATCAGGGCCTTTTGTCATGTCCGCCATCATCGGTATGCTCGCTTTATCAAAGAACACATGCGTAAGGGCACCGGTATAATACGCGGCAAAGGTAATGACGATTGCAAACACCGTCGTAACAATCGCAGCCTTTACAATCACGGATTCATCCTTGATGGCGTAAAACTTCTGCACCATCTGCGGCATACCCCACACGCCGAACGAGGTCATAAATACCAGAGCGCAAAGCGCAAACAAACTCGGTTGTTTTTCCGGCGGTATCGACTGAAGAAATTGCCAGTATCGCTCGGATGCGCCGGAAATGGCCGATGGAATTCCGCCGCTTGTGCCAAGCAGCTGGTTTGCCTTCTCCGAGAGCACTAATACCATCGCGACCGCACCGACGAGCATAATAAGACCCTGCACAAAATCCGTAAGCGTAACCGCAAAGTAGCCGCCCAAAACCAGATAGATGCCGGTGATGCAGACCATGATGAGCAGAGCGTAATCGTATGGTATATGGAAATTTGCCTCAAACAGATAGCTCAACCCCTGAAAAACCCCTGCCGAATAAGGAATCAAAAATACAAAAATTATCATCGCCGCGAAAGCCTTGATGTAGCTGCCGTTATATCGTTCCTGCAAAAATTCAGGCATGGTCATTGCGCCGAGGTTCTGCGTCATTCGACGTGTCCGTCTGCCAAGCACAAACCATGCAAGCAACGCCCCTATGAGGGTGTTGCCCGCGGCAATCCACAGGCCTTTAAGGCCGTACCCCCACCCGATCTTGCCTCCGAAGCCGATGAATATCACCGCGGAAAAATATGTCGTGCCGTAGGCAAACGCCGTCATCCAAGGCCCGACTGTGCGACCGCCCAAAAAGAAATCGTTGAGAGTAGAGGTCTTTCTCATACCCCACACGCCGATCGCAATCATTCCAGCCAGAAACACCGATAGCAAAACAATACTGAATGCCATTCCAATATCTCCTTGAACTTTTTTTTAATATATGGGGTACTTGCCTTACACTGGCAGTACCTCCTTGCCGTCTTAAAAATACAAATCCTTCGCCGCCAATAATATTAAAGTTGTGAGGTGCAAAATGCGCACTTCTTCGCGTTGAGCGGTACCTTCGACAAGCACTGCGGACAATCTTTTGTCGCTGCCGCCGCCGGTGCAGGAGCGTGTTTGAGACGATTGATCTGCTTTACCAGCACAAAGACCGCGAACGCCACAACTATAAAATTAATCAGAGTATTGATAAAAAAACCGTAATTGAGCGTAGCGGCATTGGCCTTTTGTGCCTCGGCAAGAGAAGCGTATGATGTGCCGGAAAGATTGACAAAAAGACCCCCGAAATCAACCTTGCCCAGAAGCAATCCTATCGGCGGCATTATCACATCTTTGACCAATGAACTCACCACCCCGCCGAATGCCCCGCCGATAATTATACCAACGGCCATATCGAGCATATTACCCTTGATGGCGAACTCTTTGAACTCCTTGAACATTGAGCCGAACATAATCGTTACATCCCTTTTTTTAATAACGTACATTCTTTAACGCCGCGACAATTATAATACACCTTTACGGAGGTGACAATCACAAAATTTCACATAAAACCGCACATTTCCAACTCTGCACCTGGCCAGTTGACGTGGGAGTCAATTAGCACGTCAATTGCTTTTTTCTGTTCCTTCGACTATCGCGATTTCGGCTGGCGTTAGTACGTATAACTCATAAACCAAATTATCAATCTGACCATCCGTCGAATCTATCTGACGCTGTATGCGAGTCTTCTCATCTGGATTCTTTATCGTATTTATTTTCTTATGCAACTCCAACATCTCATCGACTAACGATACCATTTTGTCGTGATTGGTATTATCTGTCTTGTTCGCTGTATCGATGGTCTTTATTGGTAGCATTTTAAGTTGAGTAACTTTTATCTGTGGAAATGCTTTCGTTGCCTCATCAAAATATGCTCGTATAAAAAATGCCATTAGGCGGCTACCAAGGACACCTAAAAGATACTGTGAATTTACTCCTTTATCAGGCTTAGTGATATAAACCTGCTGATCCGCAACAGAATTTTCTCTTTCAAGAGTCACTACCAATCGCTCTGCAAGGATTTTACGCGAATAAATGCGTTCCCCCTCAAAGAATTTTGGATCACGAGGTTCTGCCAACCACATCCCATACTTTACATATTCTTGCGGTATAACATACCCATATCTTTTTAAATCATGTCCATAGATAAATGGCCTAAAACCCTTTTTAAAGGTCATGTTATGATAAGGGCGGTTATCAAGATCTTTTTGAGTTTGCGGGCCAGTTCCGTAAGCTGTTTGGCCGTATCCGCCTAATCTATATGGATGCACCCCCCGAGTAATACTTGCCAAACTACCCAATTCTGTAAATCTATTCTTTAGAGATTCTACCAAATCACTCGCTTTTGGTGATACTGCCGTTGAAATTGGCTTTGTCCCATCAGCATATTTGGCAGTCTTTAACTTTATCGGATTAAACTCCTTTGCATCTTTTGCGATAGATGTCGTGATAAAAACATTGCTGGCATGATCAGATTTCTTAAATGTATAAACTATCGTATCAACTGTTATTCCCGGGAATACGTCGGGGGGAGGAACCGCTATACATACTTCTTGTGAATGTGAGAAAAAGAATGCGCGGGTTACTGATGAATATGTATTGGTCAACCAGACGTTTGGTACAATTTCACCAACATAGCCACCAGTTTTAGAAAGGAGAAATGCCTTTTCCATGAAAATCGAAAACATATCCATTTGATACGGAGAAGTTTTATAATGTCCACTGAGATATGTTTTCACTTCATCAGTTATATTTAATGCTTTCCAATTACGCCCAAAAACATACGGCGGATTACCGATAACGGCGTCGAAACCGCCTTGTTTGAAGATGGGTGCAAATTCCTTTTGCCAGTCAAAGGCGCGTATCTTATCCTGCTGCCCATTATCAAAAAGCTGATTTTCATAAAAATCGTGCTCAATCAATGAATTGCCGCATTTGATATTATTGCCCAGGTCCGGCAGAGCACGTTCATGAAACAATCTCAAACTCTCCTGCGTCTCATTTTCAAGAACCTTTAACAAAAGGGAAAGTTTCGTTACCTCTACCGCCTGCGAATCTATATCAACGCCATAAATATTGTTTAACAAAATCCTTTTTTTCTCATCAATCGTCAAAAACCACTGTCCGCCCTTACCCTGATATATCACCTTTTTATGTTTCGATGGTTCTTTGGCGTAATAATCACGGTGAAAATCCAAAAGATACTGATATGCCCCGATTAAAAATGAACCGCTGCCGCAGGCAGGGTCGAGGATGCGCAGTTTCGCAATCTGCGCCGGTGTCTTTAATATATTTATTTTCTCTGTGTTCTCTGTGTCCTCTGTGGCTAATTTACTTCCGCAAAGTTTTCCAACGGTATTTTTTACAATGTAATCGACAATATACGAAGGTGTATAATAAACTCCGCCTGCCTTTTTAACTTCCGGCTTTTCCTCAACTTTTGCCTGATGCGATGCGGTTAGCCGAATCACCTTGCCCAAAAATTGCTCATATACGTTGCCCAGAATTTCCGCCGGCATAATGGAAAATTCGTAAGGGCACGGATAATATAAATCTTTGATGATTTTCTTTAGAACATCGTCATCTACTTTTAGATTTGCCGATAGTTCGTCAGGCGATTGGGGCCTGTCTTTTTCTCTGCGAAAATGAAAAATGCCTGAATTATATCTTTCATCGGATTTCTCAAAAAGTTCAAAAAGCCGCGGATATATTCTCGAGCCGTTAATAAGCCCTAAGAGTTGTTCGCTGCGCTCTATCCCTCTGTCTTCGCATATCCTCAAAAATAAAATTCTGTCGATGGTCTTTTGCACGGCGAAATTAAGGTCATAAACGGATAGTTTACCGTTGCGAATCGCAATATTTTTAGCCAGTTCGTCCCGCCATCCTTCTATTTCAGCCAGAAACTCTTTATCTACTGTAGTTGTGCCT
>JAPLMV010000079.1 GCA_026386835.1 Planctomycetota bacterium
AACGGTATCGGTGCAGGCCCTTTGGCAAGGTTTCCCAGCCCGAAGCTTATCCAGAAAATAAGCATATAAATAATCTGCCTTCTGCGGTTCTCCGCTGTTACCGCCGAATAGAAACTCATAAGGCACAAAACGATAAAAAACGCCAGCGCCATATCAGGCCGGGCATTATGAGAGTTGCGTATGTACCCAAGCGATGTCACCCAGACAATAGTTGACATTACCGCAATTCTAAAAGACAGCCACCGGCTCACAAAGTAAAGCACCGCTGCCGCTGACAGAATCGCAAAAACAACGCTCGGCAGACGAGCGGTAATCTCGTCAACTTTGCCCGTTATCATGGCCGCACCTGCTACAAGCCAGTAAGAAAGCGGTGTCTTATTCAGTCTTGGATGGCCGTTGCAGGTAGGTATCAACCAGTCGCCGCTTTGCAGCATCTCCCGTGCCGTGACGGATACAAAACATTCGTGACTATCCAGACTTCTTTCGGAAAGCATCCAAAACGCTATTACCGCAGAAATAAGCAATACCCCGCAGACGATTAAGATTTTCGCTGTCCGATTGTTAGTTTGGTTGTTTTCCATTTGCCGTCCCTGTAATTTAACATTTGTTTAATTTTTCAATCCCCGCCCTCTTCCATGGCGGTTACCGCATTTCTTTTGGCGTGATTATAAATCAAGTGAATATTCCGCAGATATATCAGCGTGTTCAAAGAAAATCCGAGCATTAAAATAGGGTTTTTTATATGAACGGAATAAAAGAGCATAATTATACTGCCCACCAGCGAAATATACCAGAATGACGTCGGTACGTGAGATTTCTTCTTATATTCGCTCACTAACCACTGCAGAACGAATCTGCCTCCGAATGTTAACTGGCCGGCCAGCCCTATTGTCGCCCACACGGGGTCATTAAGTATTTGCTCTGTTACTGCACTTTTTAAGAACTCAATTACTGAACTAATCATATTTTTTCTCCAGACATTATCAATTAAGCGGCCATTGTATCACAGACCAGCCGGAGGTAGTATTGCAAAATCGCTCAATCAAAATTTCCACGACACTTCTGGTAATTTGCCCTTAATTCCTTATAATAACTGTTTTGCCAAAACGATAAGGAATACGATGTCAAAAGCAAAAATAGAAATACCAATAATTTACGAGGATGACGACATTATTGTCATCAATAAGCCGACCGGCACTTCAGTGACAAGAGACCGCACAGGCGAGCCGGAACTTTTGGACATACTCTACCGCCAGAAAAATTTGACATTCCTTTTGGTTCACCGCATCGATAAACCAACCTCCGGCGTTATGTTCCTGGCCAAAAACACCCGCGTCCAGACCCGCTTTTCAGCTTATTTTGAAAAGAGACTGATTAAAAAAACCTATCTCACGCTCGTAACAGGTGTCGTTCCAGGCCCAACCGGTACCATTGACGCACCTATAGGAAGCAGCAGAGAAAAGTTTGAAACTATGTGCATCGACCATAATAAAGGCAAGGACTCGCTTACAAATTGGCGCCTGCTCGCCGATTTCGGTACCATTGCCTTGTTGGCTGTCTCGCCTGTGAGCGGCCGAACACATCAAATCCGAGTCCACTTGCCCAGTGTCGGCCTGCCCCTTACTATCGACCCCTTATATGGCAGCAGCCGACCGCTGCTTCTCTCTGAGTACAAGGGGGGAAATTACCGACTCGGAAAAAACCAGACCGAAAAGCCCCTCATCGAACGCCTGACCCTTCACGCCTATCAAATCGAGCTTATGGAACCCGAGCCGAATAAACCCGCCTGTTTCATTGCCGGCCTTGATAAAAAATTCGCCGCCGCCATAAAGATGCTTACCAAACACAATCCAAACGGCGTCAATTCTTTTGTCCACCCAGAAGATTTCACCCGCATCCTCAACGCCCAGCGATTACCATAATTCTTTTTATTTTCGTTCCGCATCGCGCTGAGCTGCCAGTATTGAGGCAAACGCCAATGCCGCTGTTTCAATTCGAAGAACCGTGTCCGTAAGGCGAACAAATTTGCATCCCGCCTGGCTTAAAAGCGTCTCCTCTTTTTCAGTCGTTCCGCCTTCAGGCCCTATGAAAACCGCAACATCACTATCACCAAACTCCTGATTGACTAATGACACAAATTCCAACGATACGCTGCCGAGCAGAAATCGCCCAGCAGGATAATCCTTTTTCAACATCTCAACAGCCCCAGCCAATGGCATGGGAGCGTCTATCTTTGGCAGGAACACCCTTCGGCATTGCTTGGCCGCCGAAATAGCCAGATTCCGCCATCGCTCGACAATCTTCGGATTTGCCGCCTGTTTTACCGTCCGCTCAAATAGTACCGGACAAATCCGGTCAACGCCTAATTCTGTGCATTTGCCTATCAGCCAGTCAAACCGCTCACCCTTTGCAATGCTCACCGCAATAGCTATCCTGCCGCGGTTTCTGTTGGGGCAAACCTGCAAATCCTCAACCTGCAAAGTTGCCTTGCGTGGATTTGCGCCCGCCACCTTCGCAACCGCCAAAGTACCTTTTCCATCAAACAGTTCAACCCTGTCGCCCGGCTTTAACCTCAAAACACCCGCCAGATGATGAGACTGCTGGCCGTCAAGCTCCGCAACACCTTTGCCTATCGAATCGCAAAAAAACCGTACCAAATCCATTAAATTCTCTTTCTCAACATCAATTATCATTAATCAATTATCATTAAAAGGTCTTCCTCAACGTCAATTATCATTAATCAATCATCCATCAAAACGCCCTCTTGTCGCAGTCTTTGTATGCCCGCCGCTTTTTTCTTTGCCATAAGTTAATAGTGTAATCCCTGCTCAATAATTTGCAAGGTCGTATTCGTATTGTTAAAAAGATTTGCGTTATCTGCCGATATATTGGTATACTGTTAACAGGAAATCTGTATAACTTGGCAATGGTTGAAGGTAATAAGGTGACAATAACGCCATGATACCCGATTGGAACATATTAGGCCTACTGCCGCCGATTCGACCCGGCTTGCCCGGCAATAATGCTGACCGTTCGCCTTATGTGGCTAATCTGCATCAGGTTGTAGAACGATTCGCCACTCCTCCGGAACGGACTGCCATCCTTAGCGGCCTCTTGGGGTATCGCCATGAACTGCATCAGCTTGGCATTGTCGCTGGGTTCCAATGGCTCGATGGCAGCTTCATGGAACAGGTGGAGGTCTTGGATTCCCGTGCTCCCCGTGATGTGGATGTAATCACGTTCTTTTCTTGGCCCGCAGGCATTGATCAGCAAGCCATGGCCGCAAAACATAAGCGTTTGTTTATGTCGCAGCAGACGAAAGCACTATTCAAGGTGGACGGTTATCCATGCATTTTGGGGGAATCTATGGAAGGTCGGCATGTGAGACAGATTGCTTACTGGTACAGTATGTGGTCGCATAAAAGATCTGGCACATGGAAAGGGTTTGTTCAGGTCGATCTTTCTCCGCAGGAGGATGCGCAAGCCCAAAAAGTTCTAGACCTTATTGCGAAGGAAGGAGGCCTGTCATGAATTACGATGATTACCTTGTGATCTCCTCCGAAATACAACAACTAGAGTCGCTTCTTTCCGAGATTCCTAATGAGAATGCAATTGAGCGTATGGGGCTGGAGTCACGTCTTGAGTCAGCACGTTTGCTAATTAGCGGTGTTAACGAATATCAACTGGTTCACAAGGCGAAACTGACATTCCGGGGGCATCCCGTCTTTGGAAGTCACGGCATTTTTGCTGATTTCGCATCAAAGGCTGCTGGCGCTTTTACTGATGCAGTCACCGCAGTTGCGGCCGGACTTTCCGAAAACTTGCGGTATATGGGACCTATCCCGAATAAAGAGAAAAACCAACTTCTTATCACCGGCACGGCAGTCGGATCGTTCGGCTTTGAGTTTGAGCTTCCTAAGCTCGAAGATAATACCTTGATTCCGGAATCGAGTCGAGCGGAAGACGCTCTGGAGAAAGTACAGAAGCTGTTTCAACTAGCAGCGCAAGGTACGGATGACGAAGTCGCGGAACTTGTCGACGAAATACATCCTCGAGCGGTTAAGAAAGCGGCGGACTTTCTCGACTGTGTGGCACAGCATGGCGCATGGTGTGGGCTTGAGTTTAAGAATCGACATTTTCATTTCTATGATGTAAAACAGCTTTTGGAATCAGCGAAACGTATTCGCGAGGATAATATTCGCGAGAGTGACGAATCGTATAGTGGTGAAATCCAAGGGGTATTGCCATCAAGCCGAACGTTTGAGTTCAAGCTGTCCGACCAGCAAGGCGTACTGCGATGCAAAGTCGGCACAGAGATTGAAGACGCCGATGTGTTAAATAGAGATTTTCTCCACAAGCCGGTACACATTACCTTGCATATCATACAGGTTGGACAGGGGCTTCCCCGATATAGCCTTCTGCAACTCAGAGATATTTCACACACCGAAAATAAAGAATAGTTCCGCAGGGTGAGGTCTTTACCCCACCATTTTAGCTATATATTCAAAATTAAAATAACCAAAACTCTCCCTTTTGTCAACCTTTGTATTTTTCGCATCTTCTTCTTAAATTGGCAATTGGAATTTGGAATTTGAAAATCTCTTTACCGTTTCACCGTTAAACCGTTTTGCCGTCCAACCACGACATCCTATACGCTACCCGCTCTATGCTATACGCTCTTTTTGGGCCAAACGCGCAGGTATCCACGACCAAAATCCCAAAAAAATAAAAAAATTTCTACATTCTCTTACTCCTTACCCAATAAGGATTTATCTCTTCTCTGTGTTCTCTGAGACCTCTGTGGCTAATGTTTTTTTCGCCCAAACGCGCAGCTTCGCCCCTTTATAGAGACGTAGTTTTTCTGCGCCTTCTGATATTATTTAGAATTTAGGAGTTTTGTTTTGGACATTTAAGTTTGAAAAATTCGAATTTGTTTCCACCGTAAGGTGTCCTGTGGAGGATTTCGGAATTAGAGCTTAGTGCTTGCCCTTTTGTAGAACCGTTCTTTGACAATTGAATGTGTCTATGCGGTATTCGTTTGCGCCTCCCGCTCTTTGAAATTTGCATAACAGAGTCTTGAAAAATAAAAAATCTGTGAAAATCTGTGGCTCAATTTTTCTTTAAGTCTTTTATATGAATGAACTTAAAGCAAAATCAATGCCTGAAATTGGATGTCTTTGGGCGTACTTTGGGTATACTTTGGAGTGCGTTGGAGTATCGTTGGAGTGCTTCTGAATGCGTTTGGATAACTTTGGATGACCTTGGATAACATCTGAAACATCTAAGAACTTCTAACTCAAAACCTTGTCCCCGCGCAAGCGAGGATTAAAACTCAAAACTTACGCTGTTTGCTTTGGCTGTTCAGGGAATATGACAGGTATATCGAGCCAGAAGGTTGAGCCCCTGCCAAGTTCACTTTCGAAGGCGACCGAGCCGGCCAAAAGGGCGGCCAATTCCCTGCTTATGGCAAGGCCAAGTCCTGTTCCAGGGGACTGGCGAGTTATTGAACCGTCAACCTGCCTGAATTTGTCGAAGATTTTTTCTCTGTCTGAATCGGCGATGCCGCAGCCGGTATCGCAAACCGCTATCCGCACGGTCTTTTCATCCGGCAGGGAGACACGAATTTCTACCCTGCCGAATTCTGGTGTGAACTTTACCGCATTGCTTAAAAAATTGTAGAGGACCTGCTGGACCTTGCCTGCATCGGTCATAAGGGTTGGAATGTCCTGGTTTACTATGAGTTTGACTTTTATCTTTTTCTTTTTTGTCATCTCCGAAAATGCCTCAATAACCGAGCGGCACAATTCCGGTATTTTTGTTTCTTCGTTACGCAGTTCCATTTTGCCGGCTTCGGTTTTGGCAAGGATAAGCAAATCATTGACCATATTAAGCAGGTTTTTGCCCGCTGTAATAATATGCTCGGCGTATTTTTGCCCCTTTTCCTTTTTCAAAAGGCCCTGCTTTTCACGCAAAATTTCCGCAAAGCCCAGGATAGCGTTCATCGGCGTTCTGAACTCGTGGCTGACATTGGCCAGAAATTCGCTTTTTACCTTGTTGGCCTTGAAAAGCTCGATATTTCGCCCTGAAAGCTCCACAATTTTTTCATCGAGCTGCTTGTTGGCCTGTCTGAGTTTTTCCTGCGCAGCCTGTACCCTGTCGAGCATGTGATTAAACGCATCGGAAAGTTTTTCGTACTCGTCGCGGGTGGTTATTGAGCTTCTGGTGCTAAGGTCGCCTTCGCTGATATTGTCCGCAAGGGCTCGCAATTGACGGATTGGACTTAATATCACGCGTTGAGTAATTATGTAGAAAGCGATAATTGCTCCCGTGCCTGCGACGAGCCCTGCGATTATTATCCAGATGCGGTTCATAAGGACAGTTCTGCTGATTTCGCCTGCCTTGCGTTCGATCAGCACCGCACCAATGGGTTCATTCCGTGCAAAAGCCCCCGCCGACCCCTGCGGATTGTGGCAGGTCATGCAGTTATCTGTCGCCCGAAAGAGCCGAACATAATTGCTTTGAGTCGAACCACCTTTTTTTTCGAAGACAATCTGTTCGCTCCTCTCATCGTCGGCTTTTAGAAATTCAATTATTTTTTTCTGTTCTTCAGTAAGGCTCTGGACTTGTTTTTCATCCTCTTTCTTGAAACGAATCCAGCGAATATCAGGGTTGTTTGCATCCACAACGGTACCCTTGCTGCTTAATGGAGGCAGAATGGTTTCGCCGAGTTGTTTTAGCTGAAAGTGGCGGCGAAGCAGCGTTTCGGCCTTGGCACGACCGGCATCAAGAGAGGCCTGTCTTGTGAGCTGACCCATCCAGACATACGGAATAGAAAGTGCCAGCAGCAGTATCAGGCCGACCGCCATAATAAAGGCAGCTCTGCATTTTTCCGCCAGCGACATCGGCGATAAATGCAGAAATACCAAAATCAAATGCCAGACTCTGTTTATATATTTCCGCATGAAACCCTTTATCTATCTATTATTCATAGTCTATATGCAGCATTGTTTCTATAAATTGGGTCTATGTCAAGCGTGTAATTGATAGCGGCAAATACGGAATTATGGGGACACAATACCCCCCGCAACGGACGGCCTGATATTTAACGGCTGGCATCCTTGTTTGCCTGCTGAATGTTCAGCCTCTCAATGAGGCGATTAAGAGACCGGCGTTCGATACCGAGAATCCTTGCGGCAGCAAGCTTGCGGCCTTTGGTAAATTTGAGCGTCTGGACAATGACCTTGCGCTTTACTTCATCGAGCGTGGGCAGCAGACGCTGTGAATAAGGCGTGGTATCGGCAACTATAATTTCAAACGGCATTACGGCAGACTGGATTTCTTGGCCCATCGTTAAAACATAGGAACGTTCGATTGCGTTTGCAAGCTCACGAACATTGCCTGGCCAGGAATAGCCCAGAAGAAGCTTCTTTACATCCTCATTCAAAACCTTGGGCTGTTCACTATAAAACGCCGCCTGACTTGCAAGGAAATATTCAGCCAAAGGCAAAATATCTTCTTTGCGTTCACGAAGCGGCGGGATTTCCAAATTGACCACATTTAGGCGATAATACAAATCAGCGCGGAAATCCCCTTTTTTTACCATTTCCTGCAGATTACGGTTTGTCGCGCAAAGAATGCGCACGTTAATCGGATAGGATTTTGTCGAGCCGAGTGGAGTTACCATTTCATCCTGAAGAACTCGAAGCAGTTTGGCCTGAAGCTCAAGCGGTATCTCACTTATTTCATCAAGAAAGATAGTGCCGCCATCCGCCGCTCTGAAGAAACCGAGGGTATTATCAACGGCACCTGTAAATGCGCCCCTGGTGTGGCCAAACAACTGACTTTCAAATAATTGACCTGTCAGGGTGGTACAGTCAACAGATATAAAAACTTTGTCAGCTCGGTCGCCGGCACTATGAAGCTGCTTGGCAACCATTTCTTTTCCAACGCCGGTTTCGCCTGCGATTATCACGCAGCACTTTCTTGCGGCAATGGCTTTTATCATCTCGCGAATAGAATTAAATGCAGGTGACCTGCCGATAAAAACCCTGTCGGCAATTGGAAATCTATCTTTACCGGGCATAAAGTCTCCTGTCCGCCTGTTTTCCCGATGTTCTGCGGAACCAGAATCTATTCTCTGCACACATTCTCTATTCTCATCTCTCATTGTCGCCCTTGTATAAAACTTCGTGGACACATATCGCACCTGCCACACCAAACGTGTAGACTATCCACCTTAGATTACCCAGCGGGCGTGCAGCAAAGATAATCTCTCTCTAAACTTCTTCTTACATATCAGTTTAGCCTATAGGAATGGGAAAGTCAATTAAAATTATAGGACGTTTCCTAAGATTTTTCCGTATTTTTATCAAGATATTGCTGCACAAACCCCGCATTGCCCTTGGGAAAAGGACTTTATTAAGGGCAAAAAACTGTCTCACGGGCTGCTATATAACCCGTAACCCCTTAATGCAAAAGGGATTAGGTGTTTTGTGCAGCTTTTATTAAGCCCTCAAATCAAACGGGCTGATATAATCGCCGTGTTTTTCTTTTGCCGCCTTGAGGCGCTTGCGAATTTCAGCAAAAGTATCAAAAACAATTTTTGGTGTATCAGGTACCTTTTCCTTATACACGCCCTCGATGCGTTCGAACTTGGTTATGTTCTCCGGTATTCTGATTGTAAACTGCTGAACGTAATTGGTCTGTGTGTATTCTGCGTTGAGATGTTCTTTGAATAATTTTGCCAAATCCTCATATTTGGGTATCAGGCCGGTCGGCGTCGAAATGGCATCTACATCGTTATTTGCACGAAGTTCCGCCCAGAGAATCCAAACCCTCTTGTCGGCGATGCCGTTGAGGTATTTGCCGTTTTTGTCCCTTAGAAAATAATTGACAGAGAAAATTGGCGGCAGCTTATCAATACCCTTTGCAAAATCAAGGTTGTTCTGTATGTATCTGCCCAGGGGAATCGAGACAAAGTCGATATTCGACATAAGATTGAATGTCCGCACGCCCTCTTTGCCAAGAGTCGCAGCGGTGGTTTCTGATTCTATCGAAGCCCCTTTAATAATAATGCCTTCCTTCCAGTTGAATGCCTGCTCAACCGGCACCCATGTGTCGCTGTCTCTTCCGCCATAAATGATGCCGCCCACCGGCACACCCTGCGGGTCGTTAATTGCCTGGTCGCAGTTAGCAAGGTCCATTATGCTCAGACTGTAGCGTGCGTTTTTATGTGAGGGCGGAATTTCATTGCCTTCGCTGTCCTTTTTGCCCTTGAACCATTCGCCGGAATAGTTGATTCCTTCATTCGGGATTTCGCTGCCCATTCCAAGCCAGTACGGCTTAAGATTCTTATCAATCAAAACATTTGAAAAGATAACTTCCATCGGGCTTGTAAGCGCCTCATAAATTGTCGGGTCGTTTTTCGGATTAACATCGGCAATAATTCCGAAAATACCCTTCTCGACGTTTACACATTGCATCCTGCCGGCTTTTTTACGAAAGTAAGCAATATCGTCACCGACGATTGTCTGCCCCGGCAGCATCGAGGTTGAGGTTTTTCCGCAGGCCGACGGAAATGCGCCTGCAAAGTATGTAATGCGTCCCCTTGGTCCGTGGGCGCCGAGGACAAACATGTGCTCGGCAAGCCAGCCCTCTCTTGATGCCTTTTGAATAGCTAATCGCAGAGCAAGCTTTTTGAGGCCTATCGTGTTGCCGCCATACTGGGTATTGACGCTGTAAACCAAATCCTCTTCAAGGTCGATATAGACCCTGCGTTTATCCTTGTTTTTGCTTACACTGTTCTCAAGTTCGCCCTCGGAATGAAGGAACCTGAAAAAGTCGGGCGAAGAACCAATTTTCTTAAACTGCCCATATCCGAGTCGATAAAGAATACTTTCACTGTGAACGACATAAGGCGAATCAGTTATCTGTACGCAGGGAATGGAAAATTCCGAATCGGTCGGGCCAAGACAGAAAAATGCTATAATCATCTCTCTGCCGACCATCGAATCCTTTAGAAAAGACCGCACTTCCTGCACGCCTGCTGTTTTTTCAACAGATTTCAAACTTGCCCCAAGACTCGAACCCACAGGCAGCAGGTATCTGGTGCTGAATGTATCGCGACCCTGGTCGAAGAAACCGTCAAAGTGAATGGTGTGGCCTTTTGTCTTGAGCGGTTTTTCCTCGCCTAATTTTATCGCCAGCTTTCTGATATTGGCCATATCATCCGGTGCATCCGTGCAGACAAAAACCGAGCCTGGATTCGTAAGCTCAATTGCATTGGCAACGAACTCATGCAGCTTCGGATTCTCCAAAGCCATCAATCTGGTGTAGTGTTCTTTTGCCAATTTGTCTTTCAATAGTTTTCTTGTGTCAGACATCTACGGCCGTAACCTCCTTTTCAATCGTTCAATAAACCTGTATTAACCTCCTGAAAATAGCATTAGAGGCGTTTAGTCAAAAAACATGTTCAAAAAACCAGCGAATTTTAACCACAAGCAGCCCTCGCCGTCAAATTGTTTTTAAAAAATTTTATCGCAACGGGCGCACGTCAAGTTTGTCCCTTAATTAGCCCCGTCATCATCGCCCTCCTGCCCTCGAATGTT